>NZ_JBBKBF010000011.1:0-79554 GCF_037892625.1 Phocaeicola sp. ICN-14070
TATAATCTTGGTAGAAAATCCGTATAGAATATCAGTTTACAAGCTATCTTGATTTACAAATCTTATTTAATTGAATAATTTCTATTTATTTATAAATCAACAATTTATAATACTTTATAGTTCCGCCGGAACTTTGGTCATTTCTTTCATCGGAATGCAATCGCAGGAAGTGAAGATTAAGCCGAACGTAAAAGTGGTGTTGAAGTCTGATGCCGAAGTACTTGATGAAGTTGTGGTTACTGCTATGGGTATATCTAAAGAAAAGAAAGCCTTAGCTTATGCTGTGCAGGATATAAAAGGAGATCAATTGACACAAGCTGCTAGCACAAGCCTCTCCTCCGCATTACAGGGAAAAGTCTCAGGTGTTGACATTACACCTTCTTCAGGTATGCCTGGTGCCTCATCGCAGATAACTATTCGTGGCGTACGTTCCTTTACTGGAGACAATACTCCATTGTACGTAATAGATGGTATGCCAATTTCATCAGCTGCTGATATTGATACCGATACTCGCAATACGGGTAGTGTGGCTGGTGCAGATTTTGCCAATCGAGCTGTAGACATAGACCCGAACGATATCGAAAGTATTAATATCCTGAAAGGACAAGCAGCTTCTGCCCTTTACGGTATGAGAGCCTCTAATGGAGTTATTGTAATCACTACAAAAAGTGGAAAAGGGGCAGCAAAAGGCAAACCGACAATTACGTTAAACACTAATCTTTCATTTGAGAAGGTTTCGACCCTACCCGAGTTTCAGAAAGAATACGCACAAGGAGCGAATGGAGTATACTCACCGTATGCATCTACTGCTTGGGGACCTAAAATTGCAGATCTAGCGAATGATGCAACCTATGGAGGTAATACGGATAATGCCTATACTCAGCAATATGGCAAACATGAAGGAATGTATTATGTGCCTCAACGTGCAGCTGCGGGGTTAGACCCATGGGCAGTACCACAAGCATATGATAATGCAAAAAACTTCTTTAATACAGGTATATCTTGGAGTAATAATGTAAATGTGGCACAAGCATTTGATAAAGGATATTATTCATTTTCATTAGGTAACAGTACTTCAGATGGTATTATTCCTAATACAGGAATGGATCGCTATAATGTGAAACTAAATGCAACTGCCAATCTTAGTCAGAACTGGACAACTGGTTTTAGCGGTAATTTTATTACTTCAAAGATAAAAAAGCAAAGTTCAGGTAATGAAGGTGTAGTTGCAACCATATACGGTGCTCCGTCTAGTTATGACTTTAATGGAATTCCGTCATACATTGAAGGTGATCCTTACACCCAGAACAATTATCGTTCATCAACATTTAATAATGCGTATTGGGCAACAGATAATAATTCATTCGAAGAACGCTCTCAGCGCTTTTTCGGAAATACATATGCACAATACAATACAAATTTTGGAACAGATAATCATAGTTTAACAGCAAAATATCAGTTAGGGGTAGATGCTTACAGCACCATTTATTCTGATAACTATGGATATGGGGACTCTAGTTTTGCTACAGGCTACTCCAGACAAGATACTTATTCTATTACTGAAATGAACTCATTGTTCACACTGACTTATGACTGGAAAATAACTTCAGACTTGGACATGAATCTTTTATACGGTAATGAATGGGTTGACAAATCTACAAGAGTTACTACTGCAGAAGGCTATAATTTTAATTTCCCTGGATGGAACCATATAGGAAATGCCACAACGTTCCAGTCTGGACAAAGTACAACAAAAAAACGCACAGTTGGAAACTTTGCCAATCTTTCTTTATCGTGGAAAAGCATGTTGTATTTTAATGCTACAGTCCGAAATGACATCGTATCCTCTATGCCCCGTGGAAATCGATCATTTACATATCCGTCTGTGTCTTTAGGATGGATTTTTACAGAACTTCCATGCTTGAAGGATAACTCTGTACTGACATTTGGAAAAATAAGAGGTTCATATGCCGAAGTTGGTATGGCTGGTGAATATATAGAAAACTTGTATGCCGTGCCAGGATATGGTGGAGGTTTCTCTGCTGGAACCCCAATACAGTACCCTTTCGGATCTGTTACTTCTTATATTCCTTATTATAGAGTTTATGATCCCAATTTGAAACCACAGAACACAAAGTCATACGAAGTTGGATTAGATTTAGCATTTTGGCATGGTCTTGTTTCATTAAATTATACATATTCTCGACAGAATGTAAAAGATCAGATTTTTGCAGTACCTTTATCTACTTCAACAGGTTATAGTGAAATGGTAACAAATGGGGGAGCTATTCACACTAATGCGCATGAACTCACTCTGACAATTAAGCCTATTGACAAGAAAAACGTATACTGGGACTTAGGGTTTAATTTCTCCAAAATAGATAACTATGTAGATAAATTGGCTGATGGGGTAAACAGTATTATGTTAGGAGGGTTTGTAACTCCACAAGTACGTGCCAGCATTGGTGAAAAGTTCCCGGTAATCTACGGTACAGGATATCTTCGCAATGAGAACGGAGACATCGTAGTAGATGAAAACGGTATGCCGCAAGCTGGAGAGCCTCAAGTTATCGGTCGTATTTCTCCTGATTTTCGTTTAGGTTTTAATACAACACTGGAATTATATAAGTTCCGTTTGTCTGCAGTATTCGACTGGAAGCAAGGAGGACAAATGTATTGTGGAACAATGGGGGTTCTTGACTATTATGGTGTGACCCAGCGTTCTGCCGATTATCGTAGTCAGAAAGACTTCTTATTTGAATTGCCCGCTGTAAAACAAAATGCAGACGGATCTTATTCTCCCAATGATATCAAGATTAAAGGAGAAAACGCATTCAATTATTTCAATGCTTTAAATGGTATTAATGAAGCTTCTGTTTATGATAATTCGTTTATCAAACTGCGTGAAATATCTCTTAGTTATCCTATTCTAGAAAAGAAATTCCTGAATGTCACAGCAAATGTCTTTGCACGCAACATTTTGATATGGTCTCAGCTTCCAGGCCTTGACCCTGAAGCGACTTTGGGGAACAACAATATGGCGGGAGCTTTTGAACGTTTCTCTATGCCAGGGACTTCAAGCTATGGCTTTGGTTTAACATTTAAATTCTAAACAAAAGACGATATGAAATTTACATATAAAAACATTAAGACCTGTTTGTCTGTGGCTTTAATTGCCGGAGCATTGTTTTCTTGCTCTGAAGACAAAATGGACCGGATTAATCAAGACCGTGATAACGCACACGATGTTGATGCCAAATTCATATTGACGGATGTAATTACATCTACAGCTTTCAGTAATGTCGGAGGGGATTTTAATCATTATTTTTCGTCTTACATAGAGCAGGAAGTCGGAATCTACAATCAACTTTGGAATGCTGAAACACGTCTCAGTGAAGTTTATGCTTCATCTACATTCAATAATATATGGATGAATTTATATAGCACCCTGAAGAATGCACGCATAGTTATTGATAAATGCTCTGAAACAGGGACCCAACCAGGCAATTATACGACCAAAGGTATGGGAGAAGTTTTGGTCGCCATTAACTCTGCATTAATTACTGATGCTTTTGGTGATGCTCCTTTTAGTCAAGCCGCTTTGCCGCAATTGGATAACGGAAAGCCTCAGTATATGACTCCAATATTAGATAAACAAGAAGCCATTTACACCGCAATTCTTCAATATTTAGATGATGCCATCGCTGATTTGCCCAAAGGAGATCAACATGCTACGGGAGGTCCTGGAAGCCAAGATGTTTTATTTGGAGGTGGAAGTAAGGCTGCAGATAATTGGCTGAAACTTGCATACGGTTTAAAGGCCCGCTATCTTCTGCACACGCTTAATAAATCTTCTGATCAAACAAGTACATTAAATACTATATTGAAATGTATTGATAAGGCTGCACAATCAGCAGACGAACAAGCAGCTTTTTCTATATATGATGGAGCTACAAATGTAAATCCGTGTTTTGATTTCTTTGACAGCCGCGAATATATGGCAGCAAGTAAAAGTATGTACGATAAGCTGGTGGCGCGTCAGGATCCTCGTATTAGGCGTGTATATGTGACTGCGCTTGACAATAATAGTAGCGGTTCACAAATAACAGGTTCAGAAGATTCAAGATTGCTGTTAGCTCCTAATGGCAATCCAGAGCAAGAACAACGTAAATATACCACTTCTATATTTGGATTTGCCAGTGATGCTCCTACACTATTGCAAAGTTACCATGAGTTATTATTTATTAAAGCAGAAGCATTGGTACGGTTAAATCAGCTACCAGAAGCGAAAAACGCATTAAAAGAAGCCGTTGTAGCTAGTATGATGAATATGGAGAATAATGTTTCATCAGCTTTAAGGCAAACAGTATATCCTATAACAGCTAATTCATCTACAGCTATTACCCCCAATGAGGCTGAGAACTATTTCGATGCCCATATCAGTATGTTATTTGATTCAAATCCTTTACAGGAAACAATGATTCAGAAATATATCGGAATGTGGGGAGCTAATGGAGAAACGACTGAATGCTATAATGATGTACGTCGTTTACAAGCTGAGGGAAAAGATCTTAAAGCATTTTATGGACTTCAAAACGAAAAGAAATTCCCTTTACGTGCTCCTTATGGCAGCGATGAAGTTAGTGCAAATCCCAATATACAATCTGCTTATGGAAACGGTCAATACGTATTTACCGAGAATGTATGGTGGGCTGGAGGAACTCGCTAATATAAGACTCTATTGAGAATATTAAAAAATTAATAACGTTAAGAACTTGCCCAAGTTTACAGAAATGTATGCTTGGGTAAGTTTTTTTATGATTTAGTAGAATGCAGGTAGAAAATTTATCTCTTCTTTGATTTTAAAGCTGTCAGCATTTAGAATTCGACCGATAGGAGGTTTATTGTAAAATGTTGATTATTATGAGATTATGTATAATTCCAGTTCCGCCGGAACTTTGGTCATTTCTTTCATCGGAATGCAATCGCAGGAAGTGAAGATTAAGTCAAATGTAAATGTAGTACTGAAGTCTGATGCTGAGGTACTTGACGAAGTCGTAGTAACCGGATATGGTGTACAGCGTAAAGCTTCATTTACAGGTGCAGCTTCTATTGTTGGTGAAGAAGCTATTGCTAAAAAGAATGATGCAAACTTTGTAAAAGTACTGGAAGGTTCTGTTCCAGGTGTACAAATGAACAACTCTACCAGTATGCCAGGTGTATGGGGATCTGTATATATACGTGGACGTGCCTCATTGAATTCAGGAACACAGCCACTTTACGTAATAGACGGAATGCCAGTAAACTCTGATACTGACGCAATAAGTACGAGTGACAACAACATGGTAGACCCGATGTCCTCAATTAATCCGGCCGATATCGAAAGCATTACCGTATTAAAAGATGCGGCAGCTACAGCTATCTATGGTTCACGTGCTGCCAACGGTGTTATTGTAGTAACAACGAAGAAAGGTTCAGAAGGTAAATTCAACTTGAATTTAGACATTAAACAAGGTTTCGTATCTATGGGAAACAACAATATGGATTTTGCTAACGCTGAAGAATCTATGAAGTTGTTCACCGACGGATTAACGGCTTACCAAGGAGGAGACTGGCAAGAAAATTATAATTACCTGGCTGATAACTATTTCGGTTGGGATCGCAAAACCAGTACAGACTGGATGGATGCCATCACACGTAAAGGATATTATCAGGACTATAACCTCAGCGCACAAGGTAGAAACGGAAATACCGGTTACTATGTAAGTTTAGGTTATTTGAACACTGACGGTCTGATTATCGGTTCGGATATGGAACGATTCTCAGGACGTATGAATCTTGATTCAAAATTCAAATGGGCAACTATCGGTGTAAATACATCTTACAGTTATTCTACACAAAACGGATTCTCATTGTCTACCGGTGGTTCTATGTCAAGCCCGTTAACTGCTGCAATATCCAGCCAGACTCCGATGGATCCTGTATATGACTCTGAAGGAAACTACAACAACATAAATATGTACAACCCTGTAGCATTAATGGATGAGGATACGGGAGAATTGAATGAAAATAAGATGCAAACTATCAACTTGAATCCATATTTACAGGTTGATTTTGGATTAGGAATCTATGCTAAGACCACTTTGGGTGTCAATCTTACAGATTTACGCCAATACCAATATTGGAGTGCACTTTACAATCCACAAGCCATGGATTATAACGGATTAGGACAGCAGTACAATTCACGTAACACAGTAATTACATGGAATAACGTAGTTGGATGGAATCATAAATTCGCCGACAAACATGATGTCAGTGTAATGTTAGGACAAGAAATGCAAAAGAAATCATACTTCTATGAATATTATGCTAAGTCTGATTTCCCATTTGCTGATTCTGGCATGCGTGATTTGACTACAGCCGGAACAGAACAGGGAAGTGAATACTACAAAAAAGAAGCTCGTCTGGCTTCTTACTTTATGGATGCACACTACTCATATGCTGATAAATATTATCTCTCAGGTTCATACCGTCGAGACGGTTCTTCTGTTTTCGGTAGTGACACACGTTGGGGTAACTTCTGGTCAGTAGGAGGTAAATGGCGTATTTCTGGTGAAGATTTCTTAAACGGAAACAATGTAATTACAAACGCTACATTACGTGCCTCTTATGGTACTGTTGGAAACCAGGATATAGACTGGTATGCAGCCCGTGGATTCTACGGTGCTGGTTATAACTATAACCAGACGCCTGGTATGATTCCTGTAAGTATTTCTAACCAAGAGCTGACATGGGAGGTTTCCAAGAAATTCGACATAGGATTTGATCTTTCATTGTGGCATCGCCTGCATTTCACTTTCGATTTTTATAACGAAATTACTTCTGATGCACTTTTCCAGGTACCTTTGTCTATGACTACTGGTATGACTGAGACTTACAAAAACATCGGAAAAATCCGTAACCACGGTATCGAATTCTCTGTTAACGCTAATATTCTCCAAACTAAAGACTGGACATGGAGTGCTTACGCTAACTTGACATGGAATGAAAATGAAGTTGTAAAATTGTCTACTGATGAACCAATAGAATATACATTCCAAATTATAGAAGAAGGCCGGCCTTATACACAATTCAAGATGAAAGAATATGCCGGTGTTGACCGTGAAACAGGAAAGCCATTATGGTATCTGAACGAAACAGGAAACGAAACTACCAGTGATTATAATGCCGCAGCTAAACGTTATGTAGGAGACGCCGATCCGAATGTATTAGGTGGATTTGGAACTAATCTGAGATGGAAAGACATTGATTTCGGATTGTCATTCAACTATCGCCTTGGAGGAAAAGTCTATAATTCAGGAGCAGCTTTCACGGGATTCGGAATGGCATTCAGAACTCCTTTGGAAGACGTTGCACTCAACTCATGGACAGAAGAAAACAAAGATGCCAAGTATCCTCAATACATCTATAAAGATCCATATAACGCAACATCAACTTCATCACGTTTCTTATATAGCGGGGACTACTTACGCATAAGTAACTTGACACTTGGATACACTCTTCCTAAAAAATGGACAACAAAAATTCTGATACAGAGACTCCGTGCATATATTTCTGTAGATAACCTTTACACATTCACAGCAAGTGATTTCGTAGGTTACAACCCTGAAACATCAGCAAACGGTGTTATAGCATGGCAATATCCTGCTACCCGTACATTTATTGGAGGTATCCAACTTACTTTCTAATTATTAGCAACTTAAAAGGAACTTTATAATATGAAAAAATATATATTAAAAGCATTTATGCTGATGGCTTTGGGAGCTGGCATGACAAGTTGTGGTGATACTTTCCTGGAAACCGATTATTATTCAGGCATCGATACGGAAGATGCTCTGACATCGATTTCAAAAATTTCAACCGCACTGAATGGAACGTATTATAACTTATACCATTATAGCTTTGCCGGCAATTATGCCATCAATATAGGAGATATTCCAACAGACATCAGCTACTGGAATGGCAAAACCGGACATTTTGATGGTATCTATACATTCACTATTGTAGATACAGATACTTATTTAAACTCTATATGGAAATATGGATATAAAGTTGCCGATAATGCAGCTCGAATAATAGAAGCTATACCAGCTTTATACGAAAATGCAACAGAAGAAGAAAAAGCTGAACTTGAGCTATACCTAGCCGAAGCATATTCATTACGCGGCTATGCCCAATTGATGCTAACAAATATATTCTGCCATCAAATAAAAGTAAACGGCACAGACTTTTCTTCTGAACCGGGTATCGTAGTAATTAATACACCTATACCTGCATTCGAAAAAGTATCCCGTTCAACCATAGGACAAAGCTATGAGGCTGTATTGTCTGACTTAAATAATGCTATCAGCCATTTCGATGCTGCGGGTGGTGATAGAGGACAATTACAATATTTCGGTAAAGCAGCTGTCTACGGATTATTGGCACGTACTAATTTATATATGGAAAATTGGGATGCAGCTATGTCAAATGCACAAAATGCACTTAATGCTGCTGATATCTCAACTCTTACATATGGCAATGATAACTATAAAGCTTTATACAACAGTGAAACATCTAATACTGAAAGTATGTTTGCACTTGCCATTACAGCTAGTCAGAACTGGTCAGCTAATTCAAGCGGTACATTGTGGAGCAGCTATAACTATAGCCCAAGCCCGAAACTTCAGGCTTTATATGGTGAAAATGACTGCCGTACAAGCATTTTTGCATGGGATAGCCAATCGACTCCAGAAGTTCCTAAATTCAAAGGTGGTAAATTTTCTCACTTTTCATCAGGTAACCCTGCATATGCGACAAATTATATCGTAAATGCTCCAGAAATGTTCCTCATCATTGCAGAAGCCAATTTATACAGTGCCAATGGAACTATCAACAATGCACAGAAGGCATTGTTGACTGTAGCTAAACGTAATTCTGATATCACATCTGTCGGTGATTTGCCATCTACAAAAGAAAATCTGATGTCTTTCATTAAAGATGAACGCGCCCGTGAATTGTTCCAAGAAGGATTACGTTTGTATGACCTGCGCCGATGGGATGAAATGGCTAAAGTTAATGCAACTCAAGCTCCGAACATTTCATTTGTATATACAAATTATAAAATTTCTAACCTGGTATTCCCAATTCCAAGTGCTGAAGTTAATACAGGCTATGGTGTAGCACAGAATGAAAACTGGTCATCAACACTGCCGCAAAGAAATTGATGAATACCAATATCAGTTTATATAGTTTTATTATATAACTGAATTAATAAGATAAGAACCACCTTGGTGAATATATTACCCGAGGTGGTTTTTTTATTTTACACTACTTGAGATACACACTCTTCAACGGTCTATTATATAATTCACTGCAAGTTTTTTAATAAGCCAGCACACAACTTAAATAAAAAAACCGGAATCACATTTCTGCAATCCCGGTTTTCCTTAATAAGTATTATAATCTATTTTCTAATCAGAACAATTTAGCAGGATATTCACCAGCATCTACCAAAGCCTGAATCTTGTCAACTACACTCTGACGGTCAGCAGCGTATGTCACACCAAACCACTTAGAAGTAGTATCCAGTACTTTTACAGTAGCAGTTCCTTCATTGATCAGCTTGTTCACCATCAACGGAATGAAGTATTCACATTTCAAGTTGCTGATATTTTCTTTCAGGAATTCTACGAAATATTTTTCTGAATGTTCGAAGTAGTCAGGAGTGAATCCCCACATGTTCATTGAAACCGGAGTATTATCTTCGATACCAACCCATTTACCTTCTTCATCCTTGTAAGAAACCACACCGTCTACACGCATAATTTCTGTACGTTCAACGACTGTTGTCAGATGAGCATTTTCATCAGTTGCACATACACCACGAGCAACAGTTCCACTTTCTGACAAAGTGTTTCCTACACGGAAACCTACCATGCTATAGTCGTTCTTTGCATCTTCTGGCAATTCTGACAAGTATTTGCCCAATACGGCAAAACTGTCACGTCCATAGAAATCGTCAGCGTTGATTACGGCAAATGGTTCTTTAATTACATTCTTGCCCATCAACACTGCATGGTTTGTTCCCCAAGGTTTAACACGGCCTTCCGGACAAGTAAAGCCAGCAGGCAGGTCGTTCAAATCCTGGAACACAACTTCTACAGGAATATGATTTTCATATTTGCTTACAATCTTTTCACGGAAATCTTTTTCAAAATCACGACGGATTACGAAAACCAATTTCCCGAAACCACCACGGATAGCATCGAAAATTGAATAATCCATGATTGTTTCACCGTTAGGACCCAGTCCATCAAGCTGTTTTAAGCCACCGTAACGACTCCCCATACCGGCAGCCAGTACAAATAAAGTTGGTTTCATAGAATTGTATTAAAATTAATAACTACGCAAAGGTAAACAAATAATGTGATTTCAAAACATTGTTCATAAACAAAATGTATCACCTTTGGGTTCTTTTTTATATATTCGCATAACTAATGATTCAATTGTATATGAAAAAATATATAAAATGGGGTGGAATTGTACTAGCAAGCCCATTTATCCTTTTTATAGTATTGTGTATATTAATCTATATACCTGCTGTCCAGAATTTTATCGTGGATAAGGCGACATCATACGCTTCGCAAACTACGGGGATGAACATTCATATACAACGAATTTCGCTTTCTTTTCCACTAAATTTAGTCGTCCATGAAACCACGGTTACCAACCCTCAGGATACGCTCCTGAATGTAGAAAAGCTGACCGTAAAAATTCAATTGCTTCCTCTGGTAAAGAAGCAGATAGAGATTGACGGAGTGGAACTGAAAAACGCTTCGGTCAATACGGCTGACCTGATTGAGGGAATGTCTTTACAAGGAAACCTGGGTGAACTTTTCTTGAAATCGCATGGAGTTGACTTGACGCCGGAAACAGCTGTACTCAACGAGCTCACACTGAAAGATGCCAATCTGAAACTATGTCTGGCAGATACAACCGCACAAGATACCACTCAAAGTACACCTACATTCTGGAAATTTAAATTAGAAAAGATTGATTTGGCCAATGTGGACTTTCAGATGGATATGCCGCTTGATTCCATGAATTTAGGGCTTAAAGTCGGAAATGCTTCTTTAAGAGACGGATTAGTTGACTTGCATAAAGCGGCTTATTCCGCTAAAGAATTTAAGCTTTTACAGAGTGGATTATACTATAACTCAGGGAATACACCTCCTATAGAGAAGGGATTGGATCCGTCACATATTGCAGTGACCGACATCAATTTACAGATGGATTCTCTATACTATCAGGGGAATAACATCCGGGCATTACTGCATCAGTTCGAACTGAAAGAGCGTTCGGGACTGGAAATCAAATCGACCGGGGGGCAATTACAGGCAGACGAGAAAGCCATACGTGTGCCTTCTTTACAAATCAAAACTGCAAATTCATTTTTGGCTCTCAAAGCTACGATAGACTGGTCGGTCACAGAACAGAATCAGGACGGCGTATTGAACGGGCAGTTCATGGCTGAAATCGGTAAAGCTGATTTGTTCAAACTGATTCCAGACATGCCACAAGAATTTATTCAATCCTTCCCTGCAGCTCCATTACAAATACGTATTGGAGTAGATGGAAGTCTGAGTGACCTGAAACTGACCACTTGTCAGGTTAAAATTCCCGATTGTTTCCGGATGGAAATGGACGGAACGGTAAAGAATGTGCTCGACAGTCTTTCCAGAGAGGGAATCATCAACCTGAATTCAGATTTCTACAAAATGGATTTTCTGAGTAGTCTGATCGGCGGAGTAGTTATTCCGTCAGGAATGAATATTCATGGAAAGGCCGGTATGAAAGGTAACGATTTGTTTACCGAAACTACCTTAAGCCAGAATGAGGGAAAAGTACAGCTAAATGTGGAATACAACCTCCTTAAAGAGGCTTATAAGGCAGATATGCAAATCAGTGAGCTAAACCTGCATGATTTCCTGCCAGCTGATTCGTTGTTTTATCTCTCTGCTGGTATGCAACTTGAAGGAGCAGGAACAGATTTTTTTTCCAAACGAACTACATTAACAGCCAATGCCGGACTCAATCACCTTCAATGGGGAACCCGTATCTTCTCTGGCGTACAGCTTAATGCAGCCCTGAAAGAGTCAAAAGCGAATCTCAACTTGGATGTGAATGATAACCTGATGAACATTTCATCCCAATTAGATGCATCTCTACACCCTTCTGCAATTGCTGCAGATATGTTGATTCAAGTGAAGAACCTGGATTTATACGGAATGGGATTGCTCAACTCTCCGTTAAAGACTACTGAAAATATCGATATTCAGTTGAAAACGGACATGAAAAAGAGCCACGGTGTTCGTTTGTCTGTAAAAGACATAAATTTAATTACTGAAAAAAAGACATTTAAGACGAAAGACATACATTTCGGATTCAGTACGGCACGCGATTCTATCAGGAGTTACGCGAATGCGGGTGACCTGACGTTTTTATTCAGAAGCCGAGGAGGTATTGATGAGTTAGGCAATCAGATAACCAAACTGACGGATGCACTGAGTACACAATGGAAGCAAAAATCAATTGATCAGGTAGCCCTTCGTGAGCTGTGGCCAGAAACCCAGTTCAGAATCTTTGCAGGGAAGGACAACCCTATTTCCAATACACTGGCCATCAAAAAGATAAATTTCGACCGCATGAATGTGAATATACGCACCTCCCCTGCAGAAGGATTGAATGCATCTATGAATCTTTATGGATTAAGGACTGATAGTCTGGCTTTTGATACAATTTATTTTAATGCAACTCAGCAGCCGGAGAAAATTTTATTCAGTAGCGGAGTGATTGCCAATGACAAGCCGTTTCAAGAGGCATTCGATATTATGCTGAATGGAGATATTGGAGCTGACAAAGCAAATGCAACCATTGAATACCTGAACGGTAAAAAGGAATGTGGTGTAAATATAGGTATGGTGGCTGGTCTGCAAAAAGGTGGAATCAGTCTCCACATTACCCCATTTGATCCGATTCTGGTTTACCGCAAATTTACGGTTAATCCAGATAATTACATCTACCTGAGAGATGACGGCCGTATTATGGCTAATTTATCCATCTATGATGAATTGCGGACAGGACTCAGCTTTTATTCTACCCCTGACTCTACGGCACGACAAGATCTGACTTTGTCTCTAAACCAAATAAATATTGGAGAATTCAAACGAGTCATTCCATATATGCCTGATATAGAAGGCATCATCAACTCTGAAGCACATTATGTACAGACAGAGGAAGGCATGGATCAAATTTCACTTGAAAATAACATCAATAAGCTTAGCTATAATGGAATAGCATTAGGGAATTGGGCTTTGAGTGCAGTTTATCTTCCTAAACAAAGCGGAGAGCAACATATCAACGGCCTCATCATGCAGAATGACAACGAAATTATCAGCATAGAAGGATCATACTTCCCTGCAGAAAAGAAAGAACAAACTGAGGACAGAATTGATGCACGCATGGCATTGCATCATTTTCCGTTGGAAATAGCCAATTCTTTCATTCCTGGTAAAATGGCCATGTTAAGTGGAGATATTGACGGAACCATGCACATGACCGGTAATGCATCTCAACCTCTTATGAATGGAAAAATCAATCTGGACAGTGTGAATATCTATGTTCCGCAAGCTTCTCTGAATCTTCGATTTGATGACAGGCCTGTGGAAATCAAAGATAGTAAGCTCACATTCAACCGCTTCAAGATATTCACAAAAGGCAAGACTCCTTTCACCATTGACGGAGATGTGGATATGGCAGATTTCAGCCAGATGAAGATGAATCTGAAAATGGACGCCAACAATTTTGAGTTGCTGAATGCCAAACAGACCAAACAATCGCTTGTATATGGAAAGTTGTACGTGGATTTCCACTCCACTCTCAAAGGTACGCCAGATAATATGAACATACGTGGCAATATGAATATCCTAGGTACAAGCAACTTTACCTATATCCTACAGGATTCTCCACTCACTGTAGAAGACCGTTTGGGGGAAACTGTAACCTTTACCAACTTCAGCGATACGACTTCTGCACAAAGAAGGGTTCTTCCAGCCCTCTCACTGGGAGGTATTGACATGCTGATGACCTTACACATAGACGAGGGGGTACAGTGCCGTGTCAATATGGATGAAAAAGGAAGCAATTACATGTATTTTGAAGGAGGTGGCGACTTGTCTTTCCAATATACTCCGGAAGGAAATATGATTCTAAACGGAAGATATTCTCTTCTAAGTGGGGAAATGAAATACCAGCTTCCAATTATCCAGTTAAAGACATTCCATATTCAAAGCGGAAGTTACATACAATGGAGTGGAAATGCAATGAACCCTCTCATGAGTATAAAAGCGACGGAAAGAATACGTTCTTCTGTGGCACAAGAAGGGCAGGCTTCGCGCATGGTCAACTTCGATGTGGGTGTAAACATTACCAATACACTGGAGAATTTAGGATTTACCTTTATCATTGATGCACCGGATGACGGTACCATGCAAAACGAATTGGCATCCATGTCGGCTGAAGAAAAGAATAAGGTAGCTGTAACCATGCTGGTAACAGGTATGTACCTGACAGAAGGTAGTACACTGGGAGGTGGTGGAAGCAGTGTCATGAACTCTTTCCTGCAAGACCAGATTTCTAAAGTGGCTGGAAGTGCCCTCAAGACTATTGATGTGAATTTCGGTATAGAAACCAATAACGGAGAAGAAACTGGACAGACATCTACGGATTATAACTTCCAATTTGCCAAGAGATTCTGGAACAACCGTATTCGAGTAGTGATTGGTGGAAAAGTATCCACAGGTAATAATGTGCAGCAGGACGAGTCTTTTATCGATAATATCTCATTGGAATATCGTTTGGACAACAGTGGTACTCGCTACGTCAAGCTTTTCCATGACAAGAACTACGAAAGTGTGCTTGATGGAGAAGTCATAGAAACCGGAGCTGGTATTGTACTGCGCAAGAAAGTTAGTAAAGTGGGCGAATTGTTTATTTTCAGAAAGAAGAAAAGACCACAGCCTGAAGTCGAAAAAAAAGAAGAAGATGAAAATGAGGAAGAGAAGAATAAATAAACTGTTACTGACAGGACTTCTGTTGTTTATCATAACCGGATGTTCCACAACCAAGCATCTTCCGGAAGACGAGTTGCTTTATATCGGTACACCGACTCCTAAAATTGTGGGATACAATGAAGCCGATAATGGAGAAGCAACTCTGGAAGAAGTACAAGGCGCATTGAACGTGGCACCGAACAATTCATTTTTCGGCAGCCCTAAGTATCGTATTCCCCTCCCTTTGGGATTATGGGTGTATAACCGATTTGAACGATACGAAAAAGGCATTGGCAAATGGATTTTCAAGAAACTGGCCGCCGACCCGATTTATGTATCTACCGTCAATCCTGATACCCGTACAAAGGTAGCAAGCAATGTTTTACGTGAGAATGGTTTTTTCCAGGGTAATGTGACAGTACAGGTAGATACTGCCAAGAATCCGAAGAAAGCCAAATTAAATTATACCATATACACCGGACAACGTTACAAGTTAGACTCCGTTACCTATGTAGGATTTTCACCCAAAGAAGACAGTCTGATTCAGGCGACATATAGTAAACGCCTGCTAATAAAAGAAGATGCGTTCACTGTCAATAAACTGGACGAAGAAAGAAATCGCCTGGTAGAACTATTCCGTAACAATGGATATTATTTCTATCGCCCTGACTTCATTACTTTCATGGCCGACACATTGATTCGTCCCGGTTATGTCAACTTAAGAGTTGTACAGAAACATAATATTCCGGAAGAGGGATTACGTACTTACTACATTGGAAAGACAAGCATCAATCTGGTAGGACATAATGGAGAACAACCCAATGATTCATTGAATTTTCATAACTTCACCATCAATTATGCAGGGAAAAAGCCGGGTATACGATATGGGGTACTCCGCCGACGCTTTCTTTATAAAAGCGGAGAAATATATTCTCAGCAACGTCAGAACTATACCCAACAAGCATTGTCCAGATTAGGCGTATTCAAATACAATGATTTCAATTATACTCCTCGTCCGGGAAGAGATACCCTGGACATTACGGTCAATGCCATGTTCGACCTACCTTACGACAGCGAACTGGAACTTAATGTCACCACCAAGAGTACCAAGCAAACAGGGCCGGGAGCCAAATTCAATCTTTCGAAAAAGAATTTCAAAAGAATGGGGGCTTCATTGAACTTAGAGTTGAAAGGTTCTTACGAATGGCAGACCAGTTCCACTGTAGACGGAGAAAGTTCTGTGATGAATTCTTACGAGCTGGGGGCTGCCCTCTCTCTGAATTTTCCACGATTAGTCTTACCCTGGATTAAAAACCGGGTAGACCCCTTCCGTTTCCCATCTGAAACCAACTTTAAGATTTACGCAGAACAGGTAAACCGTGCCCGTTACTTCAAGATGTTGTCATTTGGAGGTACTGTATCTTATAGTTTTCAGCCGAAGCGTAGCATCAAGCATACCGTAACTCCAATTCACCTGGCGTTCAACACCTTGCAACACCGTACTGCACGCTTTGACTCCATAGCCAACGCTAACCCGGTGCTCTTCCATAGCTTGGACGACCAATTCATTCCATCACTGACCTACACGGTTACTTACGACAATAGCTACCGGAAGAAAAAGAATCGTGTGTGGTGGGAAAATTCGCTCACCTCAGCCGGAAATGTAACATCCGTCATTTATGCGGCTTTTGGACAGAAATTCAGCAAAAAGGAGAAGGAACTATTGGGAAATCCGTTTGCACAGTTCCTGAAATATTCTTCAGAAGTAAGATATACCTACCACATCAGTGAAAAGCAGCAGTTAGCCACCCGACTGATGGGAGGTGTGATATGGGCATACGGTAACAAGACAATTGCACCTTATAGCGAACAGTTCTATGTGGGAGGTGCCAACAGTATTCGTGCCTTTACCGTACGCTCCATCGGTCCGGGAAGATTCCATCCGGCCAACAACTCCGATTATTCCTACGTAGATGAAACTGGAGACATTAAACTGGAAGCCAACCTGGAATATCGTTTCCGCATCTTATCCAATTTTTTGGGCGGAAACTTAAACGGAGCTACCTTTTTAGATGCAGGAAACGTATGGCTAATGCGCAAAGATGAAGCTCGTCCTGGTGCAGAATTCAGTCTCCGACATTTCTTTGACAGCATAGCATTAGGAACTGGAGTCGGAATTCGTTATGATCTTTCCTTCCTGATTCTGAGACTGGACTTCGGCTTTGCCCTTCATGTGCCATACGACACCGAAAAGAGTGGATACTATAATATCCCTAAATTCAAGGACGGAATGGGTATCCATTTTGCCATTGGTTATCCTTTCTAAAAACAGAGCTAACAGTCTGACAAGAAAAATTAATGAAAATACAGATTCGTGAATCAAAATAAATGGCTACCTTTGTAGCGTTTTTGAAGGTATTAGCATGAATAAGTGGAAGATTTTTGCTTGTATATCCCTAATTACTCTTATGAGCGTACTCGTAGGAGCAAACTTCTTTGCGCTTTATTCCACCGTGCTCAATGAGAACAATACAACAGAGGAAAACCAATCGGCTGATTTCATCTACCAGCATCCGGACAATATTCCTTCGAAAACGCTTGACTTTCTGATAGCCAACAGACAAGCAGATATTCCGCAGAAAATTTTATTCATACAAACCCAGAAAAACCTGGACGGTAAGTTTTTCTTGCCGGTATTCTCGTTTGGACAAGACTTTATTTCCAGACCACCCACACATTTAGGGCTGGTCTGTTCTGTATATTCCACACATCCTTATACACAATTAGATAAATTCTATTATTTATATACCCTCAAAAAAATCCTTATTTAATACTATCTAACTAAGAACAGTTTAAAATAGATTGTTCCGATACATTGCAGACAGAGGCTTGCGGTGTAACGGAAGCAATTTGCCATCTATATGTATCATCAAAAATTCTTAGATATATGTTTTTTACATTTATTATTGTCGTTATTCTGACTGCTATCGTCCTTGTTGTGGCAGCAATGACCATCGCAAAATTACTTGCTCCACGGTCATTCAATCCGCAGAAAGGAGAACCGTACGAATGTGGTATTCCTACGCGTGGACAATCATGGGTGCAATTCAAGGCAGGTTACTACCTGTTTGCTATCTTGTTCCTGATGTTCGACATTGAAACGGTATTTCTCTTTCCTTGGGCTGTAGTGGCCGGCCAGGTAGGAGTATATGCACTGGTCAGTGTAGGTTTCTTCCTGGTAGTTTTAATTTTGGGCCTGGCATACGCCTGGCGGAAAGGAGCTCTTGAATGGAAGTAAAAAAAGCTACCTCTATTCGTTCTATGGAGTATGAGGACTTCAAGAACAATGATTATCTGGAAGACATGGTACGTCGTCTGAACATGGACGGTGCCGGAATCGTACTGGGAACAGTGGACGAACTGATTAACTGGGGACGAAGCAATTCGCTCTGGAGTCTGACGTTCGGAACCAGCTGTTGTGCCATCGAATTTATGGCATTAGGCGCAGCCCGTTATGACATGGCCCGCTTCGGGTTTGAGGTAACCCGAAACTCTCCTCGTCAGGCCGATATGATCATGGTGCTGGGAACCATCACACACAAAATGGCTCCGGTATTAAAACGTCTGTATGACCAGATGGCCGAACCTAAATACGTAGTAGCAGTAGGTGGATGTACCATCTCCGGAGGTCCTTTCATCAAATCTTACCACGTAGTAAACGGTATCGACAAGATTATTCCGGTAGACGTGTACATTCCGGGATGTCCTCCCCGACCGGAAGCTTTCTTCTATGGCATGATGCAACTCCAACGTAAAATCAAGGTGGAGCGCTTCTTAGGAGAAGTGAACCGTAAAGAAAAAGAGGAATAAACCCTACGTAAAAAGAAAAAATGCAAATGGAAATTGAAAAAATAACAAGCATTATTCCTGAAGCCGAAATCAGCCAGACAGGAGAGACTGTCGTAAAAGTTCCGGCAGAAAAGTTACACCAGATAGCTGAGACACTACTGAATGACAAAGAAAACCCGATGGATTTCTTGCGCGACATCGTAGGAATGGACTGGGGTGAAGAAGGCTTGGGTGCGCTTTATTTACTGGAATCTACCCGCACAGGTGCAAGAATCACACTCAAAGCGGTAACAACAGACCGTGAAAAGGCATTACTTCCCACAGTAAGCGACTTGTGGAAAACCGCTCTGATTAAAGAACGTGAAGTGTACGACTTCTTCGGTATCTGCTTCTTGAATCATCCGGATATGCGCCGTATCTTCTTGCGTGAGGACTGGATTGGCTATCCTATGCGAAAGGATTATGACATGAACTCCAACCCACTTCGGATGGACAACGAGGAAAATGCCGATATGACAGATGAATACTTTCTCCGCCCCGACGGCACACTTGAAGGCCGTAAGAACGTGGTGTTTGGAGAAGATGATTTTGTAGTAAATATCGGGCCGCAGCACCCTTCTACACACGGTGTATTGCGTATGCGTACCTCTCTTGAAGGAGAAAACATCCGCAAGATTGACCCGATACTGGGATATATCCACCGAGGCATCGAAAAAATGAACGAAAGCCTCACCTACCCGCAGACATTAGCTTTGACCGACCGTCTGGACTACCTGAGTGCTCACCAGAATCGCCATGCGTTGTGTATGTGTATTGAAAAAGCTGCCGGAATAGAAGTACCGGAACGTGCCCAGTACATCCGTACCATCATGGACGAGTTGCAGCGTATCGACTCACACTTGCTGTTCTACTCCTGTCTGGTCATGGATATGGGTGGACTGACTCCTTTCTTCTATGGTTTCCGTGAACGTGAGATGATTCTGGATATTTTTGAAGAAACTACCGGAGGCCGTCTGATTCAGAACTACAACATGATTGGAGGTGTACAGGCTGACATCCATCCTACCTTCCAGCAGAAGGTGAAAGACTTTATCAAACACCTGCGCAGTGTAATTCAGGACTATCATGACATCTTTACTTCAAACGTCATTGCCGATACCCGTCTGAAAGGTGTAGGAGTTTTGTCAAAGGAAGATGCCATCTCACTGGGATGTACAGGAGGTACCGGACGTGCTTCCGGATGGGCCAACGACGTGCGTAAGCATCATCCGTACGCACTCTACGACAAGGTGGACTTTAAGGAGATTGTGTACACGGAAGGTGATTCCTTTGCCCGTTACATGGTACGTATGGACGAAATCATGGAGTCTTGCCATATCATCGAGCAACTGATTGACAATATTCCGGAAGGAGAATTCCGTGCCAAGACCAAACCCATCATCAAGTTGCCGGAGGGTGTATTCACTTCATCAGTAGAAACCAGTCGTGGTGAGTTTGATGTGATATTGGAGAGCCATGGTGATAAAGTTCCTTACCGTCTGCACTATCGTTCCACCGGACTTCCGTTGGTTCACGCCATGGATACCGTTTGCCGTGGAGCTAAAATTGCCGACTTAATTGCCATTGGAGGTACACTCGACTTTGTCATCCCTGACATTGACCGTTAATCTCCACACAAACTTCAGGAACAATCATTACAGAAAACTGAAAAAATAAAAGAATTATGTTTTTAGATTATTATAATCTCAGCCCGCTGCTCATGCAGATTCATGCATTCCTTTGCAGTGTAATGCCTGAATGGCTGGCACTTACATTGGAAGGACTCGCTGTGGGAGTATTTATCCTCGTCATGTACGCGGTACTGGCCATCATTCTTATCTACATGGAACGTAAAGTCTGTGCGGCTTTCCAGTGCCGTATCGGCCCGAACCGTGTAGGAGGAAAAGGAGGTTTGCTGCAAGTACCTGCCGACGTATTGAAAATCCTTACCAAGGAAATCATCAGCCTGAAGCATTCCGACCATTTTCTTTATGCTTTGGCTCCGTTCCTGGTAATTCTTGCTTCCATTCTGACATTCTCTTGTCTTCCATGGAATAAAGGTGGAGAAATCCTTCACATGAACATCGGTATCTTCTTTGTGCTGGCAGCTTCTTCCATCGGTGTATTGGGTATTTTGCTGGCCGGATGGAGTAGTAACAGCAAATATACATTGATTGGTGCCATACGAAGTGGAGCCATGATTATCAGTTACGAGCTTTCTATCGGCCTCAGCGTACTGACCATGGTCGTAATGAGTGGTGCCATGGATATTCAGACCATCGTAGAAGGTCAGGCCAACGGATGGAACATTTTCAAAGGACACATTCCTGCCATCATGGCTTTCGTCATCTACCTGATTGCCGGAAACGCGGAAGCTAACCGCGGTCCGTTCGACTTGGCAGAAGCAGAACAGGAGTTGACCGCCGGATACCACACGGAATATTCGGGTATGCATTTCGGCTTCTTCTATCTGGCCGAATACTTGAACCTGTTCATTACTGCCGGTATCGCCACTACACTGTTCTTGGGAGGCTGGATGCCCTTGCACATTGCCGGACTCGACGGACTGAACATGGTGATGGACTACATCCCCGGATTTGTATGGTTCATTGGAAAGACCTTCTTCATCGTCTTCCTGCTCATGTGGATTCGCTGGACCTTCCCCCGTTTGCGTATCGATCAGGTACTGACACTGGAATGGAAATACCTGATGCCGCTCTCGCTGGTCGTATTGTTATTAATGACCGTATGCAAAGTATTTGGTCTGACATTTTGATTAAAAAATTTTGACTATGAATGGATTTAAAGAATATTTAAAAGGATATGTCGGTGGAGTCAAGAGTCTGCTGGTAGGTATGCGCACTTCCATGAAAGTGTTCTGCCAGAAGAAAATTACCGAACAGTATCCTGAAAACCGCCATACTACACTTCACATTCCGGAACGTCACCGGGCCATGCTGGTGATGCCGGTGGATGAAGAAGGAAATCACCATTGCATTGCCTGCGGACTTTGTCAGATGAGCTGCCCGAACGGCACCATCCGGCTGACCACGGAAATGCGTGAGACGGAAGACGGTAAAAAGAAAAAATTCCTGGTGAAATACGAGTACAACTTAGGCTCTTGCATGTTCTGCATGCTGTGCGTCAATGCCTGTCCTCACAATGCCATTCAGTTTACGAATGACTTTGAGAATGCAGTATTCCAGAAAGAAAAACTCGTCATGACACTGAACAAGAAATAAATAAAACGAAACGGATATGAATATATCACTTCAAGAAATCGTATTTTATATCGTAGGAGCCTGTATCATTGCTTGTTCCATTTTAGCTGTCACTACAGGAAAAATCCTGCGTGCCGCTACTTATCTGCTGTTCGTTCTTTTAGGTACGGGAGCCATCTACGGAATCCTGGGCTATACCTTCCTGAGCGCTGTACAGCTGATGGTTTACGCCGGAGGTATCGTGGTGCTGTATGTATTCTCCATCCTGCTGACCCAGTCGGACAAGAATATGAAGTACAAAATAAACCGCGCCAAGCTCATCAGTGTATTGCTGACCATTGTTATCGGTGCAGCTCTCGTGCTTTTCTTAGTTATGACCAATGGATTTGCCCTGAACCTGATTCCACAGGGAGTCGAACTTCCGGTAGAAAACATCGGACATGCCTTGATTGGTACAGGGAAATACCAGTTTGTATTACCATTTGAGGTAGTCAGTGTATTGCTCTTAGCTTGTATGATTGGTGCGATACTGATTGCACGTAAACAAAAATAACACAGTAAGATTATGGAAATAGAAATTCATGTAGTTCACTACCTCGTCATCAGTACCGTTATGTTGTTTTGCGGCATCTACGGATTCTTTACCCGCAAAAACTTGCTGGCTTTACTGATTTCGGTAGAATTGATGCTTAATGCAACCAACATCAATTTCGCGGTATTCAACCGTTATCTTTTCCCCGGACAACTGGAAGGCCATTTCTTCAGCCTGTTCGGCATAGCCATTGCCGCAGCTGAAACGGCTGTAGCCATTGCCATCATTATTAATGTGTATCGCAACCTGAAACAGGTGCTTACCGATGATATTACTGACTTGAAAGGATAACTTTCTCACATTTTATTCAATTGCTTATGGATTATACAATTCTGATACTTGCCCTCCCGGTGCTGAGCTTCCTGGTTCTGGCATTGGCCGGCATGAAAATGCCTCATCGAGTAGCAGGCACAATCGGTACCCTATCGTTAGGAGCGGTAGCCGTGCTGAGCTATCTGACGGCATTCAATTATTTCTCTGCTCCACGTACTGCCGAAGGCCTCTACCCTACGCTGACTCCGTGGAACATTGAATGGCTGCCGTTCACTTCCTCCCTTCATATCGACATGGGCATTTTGCTCGACCCGATTTCCGTCATGATGCTGGTGGTTATTTCCACAGTGTCACTAATGGTACATATCTATTCTTTCGGCTACATGAAAGGTGAAGTCGGCTTCCAGCGGTACTACGCTTTTCTGTCGTTGTTTACCTTCTCTATGTTAGGTCTGGTAGTAGCTACCAACATTTTCCAGATGTATGTGTTCTGGGAACTGGTAGGTGTGTCTTCCTATCTGCTTATTGGTTTCTACTACACCAAACCGGAAGCAATCGCTGCCAGCAAGAAGGCCTTTATCGTCACCCGTTTTGCTGACTTGGGCTTCCTGATTGGTATCCTTATCTACGGATACTACATGCAGACTTTCACCTTCAACCCTGGAACCGAACGCCTGATGCAGGCCGGAATTGTGCTGCCCTGGGCATTGGGACTGATGTTCATCGGTGGTGCCGGAAAGAGTGCCATGTTCCCGCTGCACATCTGGTTGCCGGATGCCATGGAAGGTCCGACACCGGTATCTGCCCTGATTCATGCCGCTACCATGGTAGTAGCCGGAGTGTATCTGGTAGCCCGTATGTTCCCCTTGTTCATCAGCTTCGCGCCGCACACACTCCACTTGGTAGCCTGGGTAGGTGCTTTCACCGCATTCTATGCCGCAAGCGTAGCTTGTGCACAGAGTGACATCAAACGTGTGCTGGCCTTCTCTACCATCTCACAGATTGGTTTCATGATGGTGGCACTGGGTGTATGCACGGCTGCCAACCCGCACGAAGGCGGTTTAGGTTACATGGCCAGTATGTTCCACCTGTTCACACACGCCATGTTCAAAGCCCTGCTCTTCTTGGGAGCCGGATGCATCATCCACGCCGTACACAGCAACGAAATGGAAACCATGGGCGGTCTGCGCAAATACATGCCGATTACCCACATCACCTTCCTGATTGCCTGTCTGGCCATCGCAGGTATCCCTCCGTTCTCCGGATTCTTCTCAAAAGATGAAATCCTGACCGCCTGCTTCCAGTACAGCCCCGTGATGGGATGGATTATGGCCATCATTGCCGGAATGACTGCTTTCTATATGTTCCGCTTGTACTACTGCATCTTCTGGGGAAAGGAAAACAAGGAACTGCATGCACACCACATGCCGCATGAAAGTCCGCTGACCATGACTTTCCCGCTGATGTTCCTGGCGCTGGTCACCATCGTAGCCGGTTTTATTCCTTTCGGACATTTCGTTTCAGCCAACGGTGAATCCTACGACATCCACCTCGACTGGACAGTAGCCGGTACGAGTATCGCTATTGCCGTCATCGCCATTGCCTTGGCTACCTGGATGTACGCCCGCGAACAGCAACCTGTAGCCGACATGCTCGCTACACGCTTCAGCACTCTGCACCGTGCGGCCTACAAGCGTTTCTACATGGACGAAATCTGGTTGTTCGTGACCAAGAAAATCATCTTCCGCTGCATCTCTACTCCATTGGCATGGTTTGACCGCCACGTCATCGACCAGTTCATGAATTTCATGGCCTGGGGTACCAACGCAGCCGGAGAAACCGTACAGCCCATACAAAGTGGAAAGGTACAAACCTACACGCATTATTTCCTGGCAGGAATCATTGTCCTGACAATTATCTTGCTGTTGAACTAAAAAAGAAGAACTTATACGCTTATGAATATATTAAGTCTTTTCGTATTGATACCCCTGCTGATGTTGTTGGGACTATGGATTGCCCGCAACGTCAATCAAGTCAGAGGAGTGATGGTGGCCGGTTCCACTTTATTGCTGGCACTTGCGGCTTACCTCACGGTGTCTTACATCGGACAGCGCCATGCGGGAGCTACAGCTGAAATGCTTTTCACAGACAGCATCGTATGGTATGCCCCGCTTCACATCTGTTACTCTGTAGGAGTAGACGGTATCTCCGTAGTGATGCTGCTGCTGAGTGCCATCATCGTATTTACCGGTACATTCGCTTCCTGGAAGCTGAAACCGCTCACCAAAGAATATTTCCTGTGGTTCACCCTGCTGAGCACCGGAGTATTCGGATTCTTCATCTCAACCGACCTGTTCACCATGTTCATGTTCTATGAAGTGGCTTTGATTCCGATGTACCTGCTGATTGGTGTGTGGGGAAGCGGCCGCAAGGAATACGCTGCCATGAAGCTGACCTTGATGCTGATGGGTGGTTCTGCCTTCCTGCTGATTGGTATCCTGGGCATCTACTACGGAGCCGGAGCCGAGACGATGAATATCCTGGAAATCGTGCAGCACAAGATACCGACCGAAATGCAACGTATCTTCTTCCCGATGGTCTTCCTAGGATTCGGTGTGCTGGGTGCCTTGTTCCCCTTCCACACATGGAGCCCCGACGGTCATGCTTCTGCCCCCACGGCCGTAAGTATGCTGCACGCCGGTGTATTGATGAAATTAGGAGGTTACGGATGTTTCCGCATCGCCATGTACCTGATGCCGACCGGTGCCGCTATCTGGGGCGATTTCTTCCTGGTACTGACCACCATCTCCGTGGTGTACGGAGCGTTCAGTGCCGTAGTACAGACCGACTTGAAATACATCAACGCCTACTCTTCTGTAAGCCACTGCGGACTGGTATTGTTCGCTCTGCTGATGATGACGCGTGTAAGTGCTACCGGTGCCATCCTGCAGATGTTGAGCCACGGCTTGATGACCGCCTTGTTCTTTGCCCTTATCGGTATGATTTACGGCCGTACACACACCCGTGACATCCGCTGTCTGGGCGGACTGATGAAAATCATGCCTTTCCTGGCCGTGGGTTATGTCATTGCCGGTCTGGCCAACTTAGGTCTGCCTGGTCTGAGCGGTTTCGTGGCTGAAATGACCGTATTCGTAGGTTCATTCCAGAATCCGGACCTGTTCCACCGCACTTGTACCATCATCGCCACGATGAGTATTGTCATCACGGCCGTGTACATCCTGCGTGTAGTAGGAAAAATCCTGTACGGTACCTGTCAGAATCCGGAACACCTGAAACTGACCGACGCTACCTGGGACGAACGCTTTGCCGTAATCTGCCTGATTATAGCTGTAGCCGGACTGGGACTCGCTCCTTACTGGGTCAGCCATGTCATCAGCGGAAGCGTAGAACCTATTATCAGCCAACTTATCCGATAACCTGAATAAACTAAAAGAAATTATATGAGCGAATTATTAACCATGCAGGCTGAAATAAGCCTGGTCGCCATTATCCTCTTCATGCTGTTGGCAGACTTGATACTGAAAACGCCTAATCACAAGCCGCTTCAGACGCTGGCCTGCACACTGATGGTCGTACAACTGGTCTTAAACATTGTACCCGCCAGCGGAGAAGCCTTTGGAGGAATGTATCATGCCAGCCAAATGGCATCTGTTGTAAAAACCATACTGACTGCCGGCACACTGCTCGTATTCCTGCAGTCAGGGGAATGGCTCTCACGCGAAGATACCCGTCACAAAGCCGGAGAATTCTATATGCTGACACTCAGCACGCTGCTGGGTATGTATTTCATGGTCAGCGCAGGCAGTTTCATTCTGTTCTACGTAGGCTTGGAACTGGCCAGTATCCCGATGGCCTGTCTGGTGGCTTTCGACAAATACCGTCATCACAGCGCGGAAGCAGGAGCCAAGTTCATCCTGAACTCCATGTTCTCTTCTGCCCTGATGCTTTATGGCATCTCCATGGTATACGGTACAACCGGTACCACCTACTTTGCCGACATCACCACAGCCCTGACCGGAACCCCGCTCCAGGTAATGGCGATGGTGTTCTTCTTTGCCGGACTGGGCTTCAAGCTGAGTCTCGTGCCCTTCCACATGTGGACACCCGATACCTATCAGGGAGCTCCGACCAATGTATCGGCTTACCTGTCAGTCATCTCCAAAGGTGCAGCCGCCTTTGCGCTGATGAGCATCCTGGTAAAAGTATTCGGACAGATGGTAGCCGACTGGAGTCTCTTGCTGAGCATCGTCATTGTGGTCACCATCACCATTGCCAACATCTTTGCCATCCTTCAGGAAGACCTGAAACGCTTCATGGCTTACAGTAGTATCTCACAGGCCGGTTATATCATGCTGGCCGTACTGGGAGGAAATGAACAGGGAATGGCTTCACTGGTGTACTACATCGTGGTCTATATCGTAGCCAACCTGGCTGTGTTCGGTGTCATCAGCACCATAGAGCAGCACACTGGAGGAAAGGTGGACAGAAGCACCTATAACGGATTGTACAAGACCAACCCACGCCTGAGCTTCGTTATGACACTGGCGCTGTTCTCACTGGCCGGTATCCCTCCGTTTGCCGGATTCTTCTCTAAATTCTTTGTATTTGCCTCTGCTTTCCATAGCGGTCACTGGCTGGTAGTGTTCCTGGCATTGGTAAATACGATTATTTCACTCTACTATTACCTGCTGATTGTGAAAGCCATGTACATCACTCCAAACGATGCACCGGTAGCCACCTTCCGCACACCGGCTCTGGCCCGTACAGGTCTGTTTATCTGCCTTATCGGAGTCATTGTATTGGGTATCTGCAGTGGAGTGTATGAACTGCTTAATCATGTAGCTGGACTGGGATTCTGATCTAAATATTCTAACTAAAGAAATGGGAAAAGGCTGTTTCATAATGAGATAGCCTTTTTATTTATTCTAACTGAACAAGTCTAAAACAATAAAATATTTTTAACCAAAATGGTTATGTTTACTTTTTAAAAAATAGGGAACCACAAAATAAATTTATTCCAAAATATTTGCGTCTTATAAAAAAATATTACATTTGCCACTGGACTAAAATATAATATAAAATCATTATCAATACTAATCTACTATGAGTTCAAAAACATGTTTTGCAAAAAGCAGTTGTATTGTATTGGCAAGTGCCCTATTCTGCACTTCTTTGCCTGCGCTTGCAACTTCTTCTACAGCCGGTACAAATCTGGCAGTTCAGCAACAAGATCAAAAATTAAAAGGACAAGTAATTGATGCTACAACCGGCGAGCCTGTTATCGGAGTAAATGTACTTGTAAAAGGAACCACTAACGGAACTATCACTGACATTGACGGAAAATATGAACTAAATGCTCCTGCCGGTGCCATACTCCAAATTTCTTTTATCGGCTACAAAACAGTAGAAATAGCAGCTACCACCAGCGAACAAACCATCAAGTTACACGAAGATACCGAAACGTTGGATGAAGTAGTTGTAGTAGGATATGGTGTACAGAAAAAGGAGAGTTTGACCGGTGCCATGTCTACATTGAAGGAAAACAGACTGAAAGATGTTACTACCCCGACCGTTGAAAATATGCTGAACGGTAAAGTATCTGGAGTATACGTGGCACCAGGTTCAGGACAACCGGGTTCTAATGGAGCGGTACAAATCCGTGGACGTGCGACTCTGAGCGGAAGCACCTCTCCATTATGGGTTATAGATGGAGTAATCGTAGGTGAAGATCCTGGTGTATTAAATCCATCGGACATTGAAAACATGACCATATTGAAAGATGCTGCCTCAACTGCCATTTACGGTTCACAAGGTGCCAATGGTGTTATCATTGTAACTACCAAAATGGGAAAAAGCGAAAAAATGAAAATCAATGCTTCGGTCAAACTCGGTGCCAGCACCATGACAAACGGAAAAATGGAAGTAATGAACGGAGCAGAGCTATACGACTACTATGCATCTTTCCCAAATCAGGAAGACATCAAATTCTCACGCTGGAACCCCGAACTAAGAAATGCGAATTTCGACTGGGGAGAACTAGCATCACAAGCTGGATTTACGCAAGACTATAATATTTCATTATCTGGAGGAAACGAGAAAATGAGCTCTTATTTCTCTTTAGGATATTATAGCGAAGAAGGAACCGTAAAAGGATACAAATACGACAGATACAGCTTCCGTTATCGTTCCAACTACAAACCATTTTCATGGTTGACTATCAAACCGAACATATCCGGTTCGATGAAAAATACGGATGATTCCCAATATGATTATACTGCTAAATATACAATGTTCCCTTGGGATAGCCCATATGATGAAGATGGCAACCTGGTACCCGACCGTTATAGCGGATGGGTGGACAGCTCTGACCTGAACTATCTGAACTCCATTTCTTACGGAAATCATACCGCAAGAAAAACATACGAGTTCTCCGGAAACTTTGACTTTGATATAAAAATTACCGACTGGCTGACTTTCACATCTGTCAATAACTACCGTTGGACAGGCTACTTCCAGGCTACTTATACAGACCCACGTACAGACAGTGCTTCTGGGGTACAAGGACGCGTAGAAGAAGAACAGACCAACAACATACAACGATATACCAACCAATACCTGACATTCAACAAGATGTTCGGAAAACACTCCGTACAGGCATTGCTGGCATATGAATTTATGGATACATCTGCCAAAGTAATCAACGCCAAAGGTACTGGTATCGTTTCTGGCTTTGAGGTACTGGATGCAACCGCTACCCCTGAAGAAGTTGGAGGAAACCTTACTGAATGGGCTAAACAGTCAGTTTTTGCCAAGGCAAACTATACTTACGACAACCGTTATCTTGCAGAAGTATCTCTTCGCCGAGACGGGGCTTCAAACTTTGGAGATGATAAGAAATACGGTAACTTCTTCTCAATCAGTGCAGGATGGAACATCAACCGCGAAAAGTGGTTCAAAGCCGACTGGGTAGACGTATTAAAGTTACGTGCATCTTATGGTTCAGTAGGTAATATTCCATACTCTAAATATCCGCAATACGGCTTGTACTCTGTTTCTTCTAACTACAATGGTATTCCTGCTATTCTTATCAGCCAGGTTGGCAACAAGGACCTGACTTGGGAACAGACTTATACCGCTGGAGTAGGTATTGATGCTAACTTCTTCAACAACCGTCTGCGCTTCGTATTCGACTACTATAACAAATACACTTCCAACATCTTATACCAAGTTCCGGTTTCCGGATTGACAGGTATCACCAGTCGTTGGCAGAACGTAGGAGAAATGCGCAACTCTGGTATTGAAATCACCATTGGTGGAGACATTATCCGTACAAAAGACTGGTTATGGAGCCTTGACCTGAACATGGGTTATAACAAGAACAAGCTTGAAAAGCTGTATGGTGACGACCCGAACATGATGATTATCGGTGGTGGAGGTAACGATACAAGCATCGCCGGAGCAGCAGAAAAAGTGTTGAAGGTAGGTTATAGCACCGACCGTTACTATCTGCGCGAATGGGCAGGAGTTGATCCGAAAAACGGTGCTCCTCTGTGGTATAAAAACGATGGTAGCGGAGAAACAACCAGTAATTATTCTGAAGCTAAACAAGTAATGACAGAAGCTACTTCACCAAAACTGTTTGGTGGATTCAATACCTCTCTGACATGGAAGAACATTGACTTGAACGCTTCATTCGGATTCTCACTCGGAGGTAAAATCTATAACTATTCCCGCCAGGAATACGACTCAGATGGTGCCTATACAGACCGTAACCAGATGAAGCTGATTGACGGTTGGTCACGCTGGGAAAAAGAAGGCGATATTGCCACTCATCCTGCTGCCTCTTACGGAAACAAGAGCAACTCAAACAAGGCATCTACCCGTTATCTGGAAGATGGAGATTACCTGAAACTGCGTTCTCTGTCTATTGGCTATAATTTAGACCTGTCTAAATATTATATCCAGAACATGCGTATTTATTTCACAGCTGAAAATGTATTTACACTTACAGGATTCTCAGGAATCGACCCTGAAGTCCCGGCATATTACGATGAAACTACCGGTACCTACAAGTCAATCGGTACTGCAGGAGCAAACCTTTATCCATCTACACGTAAATTCATGTTCGGTATCAATTTAACCTTCTAATTAGCACACATTTATGAAAAAGATAACTTCAACTATACTTTTATCCCTGAGTATCACAGGAGGAGTATTTACGTCTTGTGACATAGACCGATTCCCCAATAATTACATGGCAACCGACCAAGTAGCAGACAACCAGGAAGTACTTTTTGACAACATGCTGAACGGTATGTATGCACAGCTGAAAACATGGTCTGACCCTATGCACCGTTTAGGTGAATACGCTGGTGACAATATGATGATTCGCGGTGCCTCTACTGATGCCTTTTACGAATTCATCACTTACTCACGCACACCCGACAACTACCGTCTACAAAATTTCTGGGATTATGGATATAAAGCCATTGCACAGGCCTCAAATATTATCAACATGGCCAAAGAAACAGATGATCCGGAAATTAAAAGCAAATTAGGAGAATGCTACTATGTACGTGGTATGATGTATTTCTACCTGTGCCGTGCTTTCGGGCGCCCTTATTATCAGGCTCCTGATAAGAATCTTGGAGTTCCTATCGTAAATGGAACTCCTAGCGAAGAGGAAATCTCAAACCTTTCTCTGCCAGACCGTTCTACGGTAAAAGATACTTATCAACAAGCGATTAATGACTTGCGTACAGCTGAAAGTCTGATTACAACCTCATTCAAGAGTGCGGACTATGCGTCAAAAGAAGCAGCTCAAGCCATGCTGTCACGAGTATATCTGTACATGAGTGGAACTTATGAAAATCCCAATACAGAATATGCCGACTCTGCACGCTATTATGCCGACCTCATCATTAACTCACCTCAATTCCGTTTGGTATCACGCGAGGATTACATGAAATCGGCCAGAACAGCTCCTGAAAACTATCCGGAAGCAATCTTTGTCATCAAACGTCTGGCCACCGACTTTCCCGGATTTGATTACTACTATGGCATCGGAGGTATGTACTCCAACATCGGTGGTATGGGATGGGGAGAAATGTATGCCAGTGCCAAGTACATCGAACTGCTGGATGAGACCAAACGTAACGACTGGAGAAAAGGTGATGAAGGAATTGTAGATGCTCGAGCTAAGTTCATTGAACCTCAATATATTACAGATGACAACGGAAAATACACAGAAGTTCTGCGTTTCATTACTCCCAATACTGCAGGAACAGGATATACTTATGTTCAGCTTCCTGTAAATGAGGGAAGAACAGAGTGCTGGACTGTAGACGAAAACAATAAGCCCAAAGACAGATATCCTATCAGCCTTTATTCAGGCCGCACTCCTGAAGAAGAATATTACACCATCAACTATAATGGTGCTACATACACAGGTGTAATTGATTATAAAATGGCTCTCAACAATGGTTACCCGATGTTCTACATCACTAAATGTTCACGCGAGGATAATCTGGAATCACAGCTGCATTCACCCATCATTTCACGACTGGATGAAATGTACCTGAACCGTGCAGAAGCTTACGTGAAATTGGGAAATCTTGAAAAAGCAAAAGATGATGTCAATAAAATCCGTAAACGAGCTATCAATGATGAGGCAGCCTACGATGCAAGCACATTCTCTGCCAACGCTGCTGAATTGGTAGACAAAGAACGTCAATTGGAACTGGCTTATCAGGCTGAACGCAGTTACGATGTATTCCGTAACGGTGGCACACTGACCAGACAATATCCGGGACCTCATCCTACAAGTGATGTGCTTGCTACTGACTATCGTGTGACTTACTATATACCACAGACAGCTATTAACTCTTACCCGAACGGAAGCACATTAACTCAGAATCCGACAAGTGATGAAGGGGTTATTCTTCATTAATGAAAAAATCTGACAAGACTTTATACAAGCTGCCTCATTCTACTGGATGGGGCAGTTTTTTTACAGCCAAATTCCTCAGTAAACAAAGTTTTTCTCTTATAAAAAAACGCAAGTGCGTTTGATCTAAAACGCAAGTGCATTTGAAGTAAAACGCAAGGACGTTTTACCTTAAACACAAGGGCGTTTTTGTCTAAACGCAAAAGCGTTTGAGGACATATCGAAAAACGCTTACCAACTATTCTTTCTTACAGAATAAGAATGGTTAGTTAAATAAAAATGGAGTTAGCCTAATAAAAAATCCGGATTACTCGTTTTAGAGAACCCGGATTACACGTTGTATTATTCGTAGAATTTCTATCATTTAAACATCTTCTCCAAATCATCTTCTTTCAATACGGCCAGTACAGTCTTTCCATCTGGCGTATAGTTCGGAGTAGATACGGCAAACAAATCATCGACCAGGCGATTCATTTCCTCATCGGTCAGTACCTGTCCCGGTACAATGGCTGCTGCTTTTGCCAATGAAAGTGCAAGCATACTTTGTACTTCTTCCTTCACTTTACAACCTTTTTCAATCGCCGTCTGTACCATATCTGTAACCAGTTTCTCTGGATTCAATCCCTCAATTCCAGCTGGAATACCGTTAATAGAATAAGTACCCCCTCCCAGACTACTAAGATCAAATCCCAAGGCATTCAAATCGTCCATAAATTCCTCCAGTACAGGTATCTCAGAAGGAGAGAAATGTACCATATCCGGAAACAGCATTCGCTGGGAAGCATTCTTTCTATTTTCTATCTGCGCCATATAGCGGTCGAAGAGAATACGGATGTGGGCACGCTGCTGATTAATAATCATCAACCCAGACTTTACAGAAGTCAAGATATAGCTGCCTTTATACTGATAATGGTGCATGGAATTTTCCTGAGACTGCTTTTCACCTTCTTCACCTGAAGAAGATGGAGTAACGGCATCTTCTTGAGAAGCCTGTCCCCATTCTGTTGATTCTGGGAAAAACGGTCGTACTTCTTCTTCCGGTTGAATATCCGAATCCGACGGAGTGCGTTCCAGCCCTTCAAACAAAGGTTCCCACTCTACCCGATTTTTGTGACTGCCAAACGAAGGAGTATAATTTCCGCTTCTGCCAAAATCCGGCATTCCACCTTTATTCATGGAAGAGCGTACAGAGGAACCTGTAGACCCACCCCATTCTCTCACATCCTGTCCGAAGCTCTCCCTCTCCGTTTCTTTATTGGTTGCCGATGCAGAAGAGTAAGCAGAAGGAGGCACAGCTGTAGTATTAAAGGGATTATAAGAAGGATCAAAGCTGGTTTGAGGAGGTGCCACCGTATAAGGAGAATTCTCAAAGGCAGGAATGTCCGGCATACCTTCTGTATCAAAATCAATCGAAGGTACCGCGTTGAAACGTCCTAATGTTTCCTTTACTGCCGCAGAAAGAATCTGCCATACGGCTTGTTCATTCTCAAACTTAATTTCTGTCTTTGTAGGGTGTATATTGACATCTATATCGGAAGGTTCCACTTCGAAATAAATGAAATAAGATACTTGTTCACCCACTGGAATCAGGTTGTCGTACGCACTGGACACAGCCTTATGGAAATAGGGATGGCGCATATAACGACCATTCACAAAGAAGAACTGGCGTGCTCCTTTCTTACGGGCCGATTCAGGACGACCGATATATCCATGTATTTTCACCATGGTCGTATCAATGTCCAATGAAAGTAACTCCTGGTTCAGTTTCTTGCCAAACACTCCCATAATACGCTGCCGCAAAGGAAGGGCTGGCAGGTTCAGCATCTCTGTACCATTATGACTCAGCACAAAAGATATATCGGGATTGACCAGCGCAATGCGTTCGAATTCAGCTACAATGTTACTTAACTCCGTCTGATTGGATTTCAGGAACTTCCGACGGGCAGGTACATTGAAGAACAGATTTTTCACAGAGAAGTCACTGCCTCGCTGGCAGGCCACTGCCTCCTGCTTTTCTACCTGAGAACCGGAAATCTGAATGAAAGTACCTAATCCGTCTTCACTGGAACAAGTTTTCAGCTCCACTTGTGCTACGGCAGCGATGGAAGCCAAGGCCTCTCCACGAAAGCCCATGGTATGAAGGGCAAACAAATCGGCCGCCTCCCGAATTTTGGAAGTGGCATGACGTTCAAAAGCCATACGGGCATCCGTTTCCGACATGCCTCGTCCGTCGTCAATGACACGTATACATGTTTTTCCGGCATCCGTCACCAGCACTTCTATATTTTTTGCTCCGGCATCTACAGCATTCTCTACCAGCTCCTTTATCACAGAGGCCGGACGCTGTATGACTTCTCCTGCCGCAATCTGATTGGCTACAGAATCCGGCAACAAACGGATTACATCTCCCGATGTCATAGTGTAAATTCTCCTGTAATCAGATAATGTAAAATATATAGCAATACCACAATAGCCACAAACATGGCTCCGTAACTCAGAGGTTTACGTCCGCTTTCCTTGCGGCGCTTCAGATAGGTAGTACCTTCTACAAACTTACCACGAATGTCTTCCGGATTAAACTCTTTAGGAGGAAGCATTCCCAGTTCACGTTTGGCTGTCTCTTCTATTTTCTGCAGTTTTTCCTTGCGCTCATCCACATAAATGTATTCATGACGGAATCCGCGAGGCTTTCTCATTGTAAACATTCCCATATATTATTCCTCCTTCTTATTTTCAAACAATCGGGCATTCGGCAAAACGACCGGACCACGCACATTTTTCTTCAGCTGGTCTTCCACTCGTTTCCCTCTCCAATTAAAGATGTCGGCCTTATTGAGCGGACGAATGTAATCAAACCACACAAAATTCTCCAGACGGTCTTTTCCGGCAGGAATCTGCGACATCGGATATAACACACCATTGGATTTCGGACTCATCACCATGCGCTCTATCTTACGGTCTTGCAGATAGATTTCCAGTTTACTGGTTTCAGATACATTCATGCCTATCAGCGTACTGTCGGAATCCATCGGATAATAAACTACTCGTGCGGAACCTATCACTTCCGTCTTTCGCATTTCTCCGTTCGCGAAATAGGACTTCATCTCTTTTCCTGTCACTTGGTTATAAATCGTTGAGTCCACACGTTCTACCGAAAGTGCCTGCCCTATGATGTGCGACCAGTCAATTGTACTGTCGTTCATATAGACCTTTATCACTTCGCCTAAAAGCTGCTGGTTCTTGTTCCAGATAATCGGGTCACGATACATCGTAAGACAGCTGTCTACAGTAGAGAAGACTAACGAATCGGCCGTGCCCTGCACATCGGTACGATAAAAACGTACTTTGTGAAAGGCTCTCATCTCACGGAACATAGAATCGGTATTCTGATGGAAAGTTTCCATCAGCAAAGTATCCGCATGAAGAAACAAACTGTCGCCCTGAGAATAGTCTATAGCTACGGCACTATCCGTAGCAAAGGCATAATCTGTCTGCTCGTTATAATAGCCATATTCTCCGGTAAGCATGTTCCGGTTTATCGTATCCGTCATCACCATCCGGCTGAACGCTTCTCCCACCCCTGTATTACGGTCATAGAAAAGCGTATCACCGGTCAGCTGCTTTCCCTGATTGGTAAGCACAGAACGGTCATACAAATCGGCCTTACCTGTTACGGTATTATAAGTACCCTTTTCTGAATAAATGTGATTGGCATCGCTCCAAATATCCGAAGGGCCGACAATATCAGCTATCTTCGAAGCCGTATTATAGCGTAAGGTATCCGAAGTCAGTGTAAACTGAGGGTTCACCAGCTTTACATTGTAATTAAATACGGATTGCTTAGTCTGAGGACTATATTCTCCCCATTCAGAAGTCAGCACATTCTGTTCATCCATCAGGGTTCCTCCATCAAAGAAATACCCCAGATTGTATACACGGTCATAATTCAGGCTATCGGTCAGCAATGTAGTGGTACGGTTTTCCATACGGACATTGCAACGCATCTCGGCAATCTGCGTCAATCCATCATAGTACAACCGGTCGCCATAAAGAAACAACGTATCCCCTTGTACCATTTTCACATTACCAAAAGCCTCAAAACTGCTGACTTTATCATAGTAACATGCGCTGTCGCAATACATGTACACACTATCATGACGGAACTTTACGTTACCGGTTACAATCTGTGCATCCGGATGACTTGCATCCTTGCGCAACAAATCGGAATGTAACAGATAGACTTTACTTTTAGCTACCGGACGCTGTTTGGAATCCTCTGTCTTTTGTTTCTCCTCAGTCTTCACCTTCGTACGCGCAGTCTGTGGAGGCACAGCTATTCCCCCTTGTGCCGAAAGGCCAAGAATGGTCAGGCAAAATGTCACAAAGAACAAAAAAATTGCAGACTTTCTCATCACTGTTTAATCCATCCCGGATATTTAAAATCGCACTTACGCCAAGACGGGTTGATACGCACGTAAGTATTTTTTTGTTTTTCTACAATCCATTTTTGCAGTTTTTCTTCACTGCGATTAGCTGTAACAATGTCTTTCAGACGCTGGTAGTCTTCTGAGATTGTAGCTTTATGTCCGTCAATACGATTTTTCAATTTTACGATAGCACACACTTCTTTTCCTTTTGCATTAATCATTGTAAAAGGTTTGGATACTTCGCCAATCTGCATTCCCTCTACGGTCTTTGCTACTTCCTGAGAAATCAAGCCAGCCAGCTGCTGCATTTCAAAACGAGAAGTAGAAGTCTGCGGGTTAGCCAGCAAACCGTGGTTGTTACGTGTATCTTTATCCTGAGATACCCATGCAGCCGCTTCATCAAAAGTTACTTTTCCTTTTCGAATGTCGTTAGCCAGTGTATCCAATTTATTCAGTTCGGCCTCAATTTCTTTCTCATCTACACGAGGCTTAATCAAAATATGGCGATAGCTTACACGGTCACCACGCTTTTCAATCAACTGAGCTATATGATAACCATATTCTGTTTCAAACACTTTTGAAATCTTCTTCGGGTCAGTCAGGTTAAATACCACATTGGCAAACTCCAGAGTCAACTCCCCACGACCTGTGAAACCATATTCTCCTCCACGACGAGCAGAGCCCGGATCTTCTGAATACATACGGGCCAACGTAGAAAAAGTAGTTTCTCCCTTATTGATACGATCTGTAAAATCACGCAGTTCTTTCTTTACACGTTCAATTTCTTCTTCCTTAATCTTAGGTTCTCTGGTAATAATCTGCACCTCTACCTGAGTAGGTACAAAAGGAATACTGTCCTGAGGAAGCTTACTGAAATAATTACGCACTTCCGCAGGAGTCAGCTTGATGTCTCCTACAATCTTCTTCTGCATTTCTTGTACCGTCAGTCCGTCACGAATATTCTCGCGCAACATTTCACGTATCTGGGTAGAAGTCTTATTGTAATATTCTTCGAGTTTTTCTTTTGAACCAATCTGGTCAGTCAACCATGAAATTCGTGTTTCTACTTGCTGCAGAACTTCCTGATCGCTCACTTCAATACTATCTATCTCTGCCTGGTGAAGAAAAAGTTTCTGCACAGCCAATTCTTCCGGTATCACACAATAGGGATCACCATCAAAACGGCGGCCTTCATACTGTGCATTCAAACGTTCATTCTCTACGTCTGATTTCAGAATGGCTTCATCGCCGACAACCCACACCACTTCATCAATCACATTATCTTGTGCCACGGCGGGTACTGTTCCTGTCAAGGCAAGCAAAATAGCCAAGACACCAGTCATAATCAATTTATTCATTTTCTGTCTATTTGATTTGTTTTGGTCCATTACATTACAAAGGACGAAGATACGGCATTAATTACTTTTTTCCGCTACAATTAACGGTTTTTAAAATGTCTTGGTTAATTTCAATCCTGAAGCCTCGCTTTAACTCTTCCATTTGTGCTCTCTCCGTCCACAAACGATAGTCACACAGCACTTCATCGCGCACATCCTGAAAGTCTTCCGGCCCTTTCTTCAGGCGCTTTCCCAATACAAAAGCATAAGGTAAATCCGTACGAGGAGTGAAATGTCCGCATTTAAAAGCTAATTTATCCACATAAGGATTTGTTCCAATCTGAAACAAACCTGTTTCTACAACAACCTTCCATTCCGGATTCTCCTGAGAGAAAGCCGAGATTTCTTCATTCCATTTATCTAACGGACATTTTTTCAATCTTTTTTTCAACTTTGAAGCCACCTTTTTATTCAAACAATGTATCACTCCTCCCTTAAAATGAGGCAAATCCCACGCATAATCGTTTTTATGACTTTCAAAATAGCTCTGCAATTCCTTATCAGAAATATTACCTGATTTTGTGCCTCCATGGCGCTTATCCCAATACGCAGCTAGCAAACCATCGGAAACTTGACACAACTCCATTCGAATCTTGTTCAACAGGCTATCTTTCCGCTCGGTTGGACCTGAATTAGCAACCTTTTGCACAGCCACATTTCCAGTCGCTCCTGATGGATATATCCCTTGCCTGTGATCCAATAAATACACGATATGAATGCCTAAAGGAGAAAAAAATGGAGCAGAATAATTTCCCTTCTTCAATGTGCTCAATTGCTCGGTAAACTCTTTTATCAGACATCTTTCCGGAATCCACTCGCCATCCCAATAAGGAGAAGGCAACAGATTCTTGATATAGGGCTGTGCCAGTTTTTCAAAAGGTATACCATTTTTTAAAGCCGTATAAACGGAATCTATACGCTGTCTGGCTACACGTTCCTGTTCGAAAGAAGCATGTTGGGGCAAAAGAAACGAAATCTGACGAAATCTTACCCAATTTAAAAGAGTATCTTGTTTTTGGAGCACTCCCCTCTTTTCCGATTTCAGGATTTCATTTTGCAAGGCACTACATTGCAACCGGAAATCAGTGATAGTATCCCAGCTTTGTCTTTTAGCATCTGCCACCTTCAACTTATAATACAAGAAATGAGGCAAGAACTGTTCTACAGATACACGACTAACTGCATATACCTGAGTATAATAATGCTCAAACTCCTCTACTGAAGTTTCCTCTCCATCAATCCGGAAAAGTACCCTGCGATCTTCTGCATAAGAAACAGAGAATTCCAATCCCATCAACAAACATAGGAATAACCACGCAATTCTATACATAACAGATTCTATTCATCATTTCATTAAACAAAAAATCATCCTGTCCGCCAGAACAGACTCACCAAAAGCAAGTCTGCCTGACGTCAGAATGATTATATCCGTATTATATAAGTCAAAGATTATCTTACTGAGGACGACTATAGTTAGGTGCCTCGCTTGTAATAGATACATCGTGCGGGTGACTTTCCAGAACTCCTGCATTAGTGATACGAGTAAACTTCGCATTATGCAACTCTTCAATATTATGAGCTCCGCAATAACCCATACCGGCACGCAAACCACCTACCAGCTGATAAATCACTTCATACAAAGAACCTTTATAAGGCACACGAGCAGCGATTCCTTCCGGAACAAGCTTTTTCACATCGGTAGTTCCACTCTGGAAATAACGGTCTTTTGAACCATTCTCCATAGCTTCCAATGAACCCATTCCACGATATGATTTAAACTTACGACCGTTAAAGATGATTGTGTCACCCGGAGATTCCTCTGTACCTGCAACCAATGAACCGATCATTACACTGCAACCACCAGCTGCCAATGCTTTCACCACATCACCTGAATAACGCAAACCACCATCTGCAATCAAAGGAATACCAGTTCCTTCCAAGGCTTTTGCTACATCATATACGGCTGTCAACTGAGGAACACCTACACCGGCAACCACACGAGTTGTACAGATAGAACCCGGGCCGATACCTACTTTTACTGCATCAGCACCAGCTTCAGCCAACATCTTAGCTGCTTCACCTGTAGCTACATTTCCTACAACAATATCAATTCCAGGGAAACGTTTCTTAGCTTCTTTCAGCTTTTCAATCACGTACATAGAATGTCCGTGAGCTGTATCAATTACAATGGCATCTACACCAGCGTTCACCAAAGCTTCCATACGGTCGAATGTATCAGCAGTTACTCCCACACCGGCAGCTACACGCAAACGACCTTTAGAATCTTTGCAAGCCATTGGTTTATCTTTTGCTTTTGTGATATCTTTATAAGTAATCAGACCTATCAACTTTCCATCCTTATCTACAACTGGAAGTTTTTCAATTTTATTTTCCTGCAGAATCTTGGAAGCAGTTTCCATGTCTGTACCCGGCTCTGTTGTTACAATGTTTTCCTTTGTCATCACCTCATCAATACGCTTATTCAAATCCTTTTCAAAGCGCAGGTCACGGTTTGTAACAATACCAACCAAGTAATTCTCATCATCTACTACAGGAATACCTCCGATTTTGTATTCAGCCATCAAATCGAGTGCATCTTTCACTATAGACCCCCTCTTAATGGTCACCGGATCATAAATCATTCCGTTTTCTGCACGCTTCACAATTGCTACCTGACGAGCTTGCTCCTCGATAGACATGTTCTTGTGAATTACTCCGATACCTCCTTCACGAGCAATGGCAATGGCCATCTGTGCTTCGGTAACTGTATCCATAGCTGCAGTTACAAACGGAATTTTCAACTCAATGTTACGTGAAAACTTAGTCGAGAGTTCGACTGTTTTAGGTAAAACCTCAGAATAGGCCGGAATCAACAATACATCATCGTAAGTTAATCCGTCCATAACAACTTTATCTGCAATAAATGACATAGGGCTTTATGCTTTAGATTTTATTGCGTGCAAATATACAGAATTTTCTCAAAAAGTAAAAAAGCAGTTAACATCTTTTTTATACCACATACCTATCAAATAAAACAGCTGCTTGCAAGGAACGCCCCTCACAAGCAGCTGCACAATATCATTAAATAAATGATTAATTAGCCATTTCAGAAATGAACTTGATACGTACCAGACGAATTTCGTCTTCTGTATAGTCGTCACCCAGTTCATCCATTGCATCATCAATTTTATCAGTTACTGATTCCTTGAAATAATCATAAATATCCTGCATGTGGTCTTCATCCATGATTTCTTCCAAGAAATAGTCAATATTCAGTTTGGTTCCTGAATATACAATGGCTTCGATTTCATCCAGCAACTCACCAAATTCAATACCTTTTGCCACTGCAATATCATCCAAAGCTACCTTTCTATCGATACTCTGAATAATAGAGACCTTCAACTTAGATTTGTTAGCTACAGTGCGCACTCTCAAATCTTCCGGACGGTCTATTTCATTTTCTTCACAGTGCTTCTTAATCAATTCGCAGAATTCCTGACCATAGCGTTTAGCCTTTCCAGCTCCTACGCCCGGAATATTCTGCAATTCTTCCAAAGTAACCGGATAAATAGTAGCCATTGCCTCAAGAGAAGGATCCTGGAAAATCACATAAGGTGGTACATCCAGTCTCTTTGCCATTTTCTTCCGCAAGTCTTTCAACATGGAATACAACACGGGGTCTACTGCACACGAAGCTCCACTTCTCATCGGAGTTTCATCTACCTCTTCTTCTTCAAAGTCTGCATCCTCAACTATCTTGAATAACTTCGGTTTTTTCAAGAACTTATGTCCTTCTGGCGTAACTTTCAATAAGCCATAGTTTTCCACATCCTTTGCCAGGTAACCAGCGATAAGAGCCTGACGAATGACTGCATTCCACAATCTTTCTTCCTCCCCCATACCTGAACCAAACACCTCTAAGTCTTCATGCTTATGCGCAAGCACTTCAGATGTTTCTTTACCCAACAATATATCGATAATATAATCTTGCTTAAAGTTTTCTTTTACGGCAATGATTGCTTCAATCACTGCACACAACGAATCCTGAGCCTCCACTTGTTTCTTTGGATTTAAACAGTTATCACAATTACCACAATTATCTTCCGTATATTCCTCTCCAAAATAATGCAACAAAATTTTTCTTCTACACACTGAAGATTCTGCGTAAGCAGCTGTTTCCTGCAATAGCTGACGTCCGATTTCTTGCTCTGAAATAGGCTTTCCCTGCATAAATTTCTCCAGTTTCTGCAGGTCCTTATTGGAATAGAATGTAATACACTGTCCTTCTCCACCGTCACGTCCTGCACGTCCGGTTTCCTGATAATACCCTTCCAAACTCTTAGGTACATCATAATGAATCACAAAGCGTACATCCGGTTTATCAATACCCATTCCAAACGCAATCGTAGCGACAATCACATCAATGTCTTCCTTCAGGAAAGCATCCTGATTCCCATTACGGGTAGCAGAATCCATTCCTGCATGATAAGCGCGGGCCTTAATGCCATTTGCCAGCAATATTTCAGTCAACTCTTCTACCTTCTTTCGGCTCAAGCAATAGATAATGCCTGACTTGCCTTCGTTCTGCTTGATGAACTTAATAATATCTTTATCCACATTAGCAGTCTTGGCACGTACTTCATAATAAAGATTCGGACGATTAAATGACGAACGGAATTCCGTTGCATCCATCATTCCCAAATTCTTTTGGATGTCCATCTTTACCTTTGGAGTAGCCGTTGCCGTCAAAGCAATTACCGGAGCTTTTCCAATTTCATTGATTATCGGACGAATCCGGCGATACTCCGGTCGGAAGTCATGCCCCCACTCCGAAATGCAATGTGCCTCATCTACCGCATAAAATGAAATCTTCACGTGTCTCAGAAAATCTACATTCTCCTCTTTCGTCAAAGATTCAGGAGCTACATAAAGTAACTTTGTCTTTCCAGCCATGATGTCGGCTTTCACCTGATCAGTAGCCGATTTTGTCAATGAGGAATTAATAAAATGAGCAATACCATCTTCCTCACTAAAATTACGCATAGCATCCACCTGGTTCTTCATCAGGGCAATAAGCGGTGAAATCACAATAGCAGTTCCATCCATCAACAGAGAAGGAAGCTGATAGCATAATGACTTTCCACCTCCTGTAGGCATTAACACAAACGTATCCTTTCCTGATAATAAGTTTCGGATAATCGCCTCCTGGTTTCCTTTAAAAGTATCGAATCCAAAATACTTTTTAAGAGCTGCTACTAAATTGATATTTTCCGCCATTGTTCTTGGATTTAGATTTTCATTGATTGTAGAAATTTTGTTTCCGCATGTAACAAAGTTATAAACAACTTTTCATATTACACAAATATTTCTGGGAATATTTCATCGGAAGCTTTTATTTTCTCACTAAAAAACCTTTACATTATGCCATTTGCAGACGGGAAACATTTGCCTTCCCCATTTGCTGCTTGGCGTAATCCAACGTCACCACAAAACGTTCGGTCTGTTGTGACGGAATTTCAAACATGACATCATTCATTATGGTTTCCACAATAGAACGCAAGCCACGAGCACCCAACTTGTACTCTATCGCCTTGTCGACAATATATTCAAACACTTCCGGTTCAAATTCCAGTTGCACCCCATCCATCTCAAACAATTTTACATACTGCTTGATAATTGAATTTTTGGGCTCTGTAAGAATATTACGCAAGGCCATACGATCCAATGGGTTCAAATAGGTGAGTACCGGCAAACGGCCAATGATTTCCGGTATCAAACCGAATGATTTCAAGTCCTGAGGAGCAATGTACCGCATCAAATTTCCCCGGTCTATTTTCACCGCTTCCTTCGCGGCACTATATCCTACCACATTTGTATTCAGACGTTGAGCGATTTTTCGTTCAATACCGTCAAAAGCACCTCCGCAAATAAACAGGATATTCTTAGTATTGACCGGAATCATCTTCTGATCAGGGTGCTTACGTCCACCCTGAGGAGGGACATTCACCACAGAACCTTCCAGCAACTTCAACAAGCCTTGCTGTACTCCTTCTCCGCTTACATCACGCGTAATGGAAGGGTTATCTCCTTTCCGGGCTATTTTATCAATTTCGTCAATGAAAACGATACCCCGTTCTGCCTCCTCTACATTATAGTCAGCCACCTGAAGCAAGCGTGTCAGAATACTTTCAATATCTTCTCCCACATACCCTGCTTCGGTCAGCACAGTCGCATCTACAATGGTAAAAGGTACGTGAAGCAACTTAGCAATGGTACGAGCCAATAATGTCTTACCTGTTCCAGTACTTCCCACCATAATGATGTTTGACTTTTCAATCTCCACATCATTCTTATCCTTAGGCTGAAGCAAACGTTTGTAATGATTATACACCGCTACAGCCAAATAGCGTTTTGCATCATCCTGACCGATCACATACTGGTCTAAGAATTCTTTAATATCCTTCGGCTTAGGGAGCTCAGACAAATTCAGATCTGTTTGCCCCTGTCCTTGATGATGCATCGCTTCTTTTACGATTTCGTGTGCCTGTTCTGCACAACTGTCACAGATACATCCGTTCACTCCTGTAATCAGGAAGCCCACTTCGTCTTCTGTGCGACCGCAAAAGCTACATCTCCTTTTCGAGTTTCTTGAAGTCCTTTTTTCTTCCAAAGCCTATCTAGTTTTTAAGTAAATCACAGTGTTACAATGAAGGTTTACGAGATAGCACTTCATCAATCATACCATACTCTTTAGCCTCGGATGCCGTCATCCAATAATCACGGTCAGAATCTGCCCAAACCTTATCAAAATCCGTATGAGAGTGATCTGCAATGATTGTATACAGTTCTTTCTTCAGTTTCTGAATTTCACGAGCAGTAATTTCAATATCTGAAGCCTGACCTTGCGCTCCTCCCATCGGCTGATGAATCATCACGCGTGAATGAGTCAAAGCTGAACGTTTTCCTTCTTTTCCAGCTACCAACAATACGGCTGCCATAGAAGCTGCCATACCTGTACAAATTGTAGCCACATCGCTACTGATAAACTGCATGGTATCGTAAATACCTAAACCTGCATACACAGAACCACCTGGGGAGTTGATATAAATAGAAATATCTTTACCCGAATCCACTGAATCCAGATACAAAAGCTGAGCCTGCAAAGTATTGGCTGTATAATCGTCAATCTGGGTTCCGAGGAAAATGATACGATCCATCATCAAACGAGAAAAGACATCCAACTGCGTCACATTCAATTGACGTTCTTCCAAAATATACGGATTCAAGTATCCTGCTTGCGACTTGATGACATCATCAAGTACCATACTATTCATTCCGAGATGCTTGGTAGCATATTTTCTAAAATCGTCCATCATAATCCTTATATTAATTCTACAATATAAAAGAGGCTTTTAACCCCCTTTCTTCTGAAAAAACAAAAGTACAAAACACTTCTATCTTACAGAAGAAGTCAAGTTAAAAGCCTCCTTTTTTAGAATATTTTAGCAATCAATTTTGAGAGCCAAATTGCTTATTGAAACATTTTGTTGAATTCTTCTGCAGAAACTGCTTTGTGATTCAATGTTACCTGACCTTTCAAGATTTCAGACAACTTAGATTCAACCACGCGGTTCACCAGAGCTTCTACACTTTCACGTTTCTTCAACATTTCTTTTGAATAGTTTTCCAACAATTCATCAGGAACGTTAATCATACCATACTGAGCAAACTGTGCACGAGTAGCTTCCTTAGCCATGTTAGTGATGTCAGTTTGTTCTACCTTAATATCGTTAGCAGCTACCAGTTTTTCTTTGATCAGGTGCCAAGTCAGTTCTTCCAAGCTCTTTTCGTAGTTTTCAGAAACGAACTCTTCACCTTTTTCCTTGTTGTTTTCCAACATGATACGTTTCATCAGTTCATCAGCAAACTGAAGTTTGCCAACCTTTTCTGATAAGTAAGTACGTACATCCAGCAAGAACTTATAGTCGCTGTCAGCTTCAAACTGTTTTGCAATTGTTTCCTTAATCTGAGCACGGAATTCTTCTTCGCTGTGAGCCTTTCCTTCACCCAATACCTGATCAAACAGTTCCTGAGTTAAGTCACCCGGAATCATACGAGTGATTTCTTCAATCTGGAAGCTGAAGTTGCCTTTGTAATTAGCTACTTCTTCTTTCTTCACTTTCAACAGAGAAGCCAACTCAGCTTCATTGTTATCGAAAGCAACTGACGGGTTAAATACCAATACTGTATTTACCTTTGCACCGTTGAAGATTGCTTTCTGGTCATCGTTCTTCATGTATGAAGGCATCATTACTGCACCTTCTACCTGCACACCACCTTCTTTTGTATTGCCGTTTTCATCCAGCTCAGCCAACAAACCTTTCAGCATATCCTTATCCTGATAGTCTTCAACCTTGTCATACTTAGCAGTACGCTGTCTGTACATATTTACCTGCTGATCTACCATTTCGTCAGTTACGTTAATATCATAGTAGTCAACAGTATCATTATTAGACAATTCTACATTGAATTCAGGAGCCAATGCGATATCGAAAGAGAATTCAAAATTCTCATCAGTTTCAAAGTTTGCGTTATTTTCCTTCGGCAGAGGAGCACCCAGCATGTTAACTTTGTTTTCACGGATATACTCACCTACTTTTTCCTGCAACAGCTTGTCAACTTCTTCCAGCAATACAGAAGTTCCGTACTGTTTTTTAATCAATCCCATAGGAACCATTCCCTTACGGAATCCAGGCATATTTACTCTCTGACGAAGAGTTTTCAGTGCTTTTTCAACTTTTTCCTGATAATCAGCTTTTTCAATCTGAACAGTAAGCACAGCGCTTACGTTGTCTACATTTTGCAATGAAATATTCATTTTCGACTTATTTATTTAATTATTAATTATTTCTCGTATTTACCAAAAGAGGTTGCAAAAATAATGTTTAATCTTTCAATAACCAAACTGACAAGCTAAAAAATCTTTACGGCTTTAGAATCCTTATCAACCAACCAAATAAAAACGGCAGAAAGCATATCCACCTTCTGCCGTTCCTTATTATTTCAACCCGACTCTTGTAAATATCAAACTTTACGAGCCTTACTATTTTCCTCTTTCTTCACCTTCTGCAGCAAGTCTGAAGCAAAGATGAAGTTATTCAACCGCTCGTTCGTAGCATTGAACACCTCGTCTTTTGTTCCTTCCCATTCCTTGTGACCCTGATAAATATACAATATGCTTTCACCAATACCCATCACAGAGTTCATATCGTGCGTATTAATAATTGTGGTCATATTATACTCTTTGGTAATATCATGAATCAAATCATCAATTACCAATGAGGTTTTAGGATCAAGACCAGAATTCGGTTCGTCACAGAACAAGTATTTTGGCTGCAAAGCAATGGCACGTGCAATAGCCACACGCTTCTGCATACCCCCACTGATTTCTCCAGGATATTTTGACTGCGCATCAATCAAGTTCACACGATCCAGGCAAAACTGTGCCCGCTTCACCCGGTCACGGTAAGTATCATTAGAGAACATATCCAGTGGAAACATCACATTTTCCAGTACAGAAAGTGAGTCGAACAATGCTGCACTTTGAAAAATCATGCCCATTTCACGTCTCAGCGCCTTCTTTTCTCTCTTTCCCATGTCCAACAGATTACGTCCGTCATACAGAATCTCCCCGCACTCCGGGGTAAGCAACCCTACGATACATTTCATCAGTACCGTCTTTCCAGAGCCACTCTGCCCGATAATCAAATTGGTTTTCCCGTTGTCAAACGAAAAATTAATATCTTCAAGAACTGTACGTCCTTCAAATGATTTGCATATAGAATTTAGCTGTATCATCCCATCAACAATTGTGTAAGTATCAAATCTGAAAACAAAATCAAGACACTGCTTGAAACCACAGAATCCGTACTGGCTTTACCGACAGCAATAGAACCTCCTTCTACCGTATATCCAAAATAAGCAGACACACTGGCTATGATAAAGGCAAAAAATAAGGATTTAATAAAGCTACACCAGATATACCATTCCACAAAGCAATACTGTAAACCATATTCCAAATCCGTCGCATTCATGATACCAGCAAACCAGGCTGTACAGAAAGCACCTATCACTCCTGCAAAAATACTGAAAATCACCAGAAAAGGAATCATGGTCATCAATCCCAGAATCTTTGGAAGAATCAGATAAGAGGCAGAGTTTACTCCCATAATTTCCAGTGCATCAATCTGCTGTGTCACCCTCATCGTACCAATCTCCGAAGCTATGTTCGACCCGACTTTTCCCGCTAAAATCAAACACATGATAGAAGATGAAAACTCCAGCAGCAAGATTTCACGAGTGGTATATCCCACCACAAAACGCGGCATCCAAGGACTTTCAATATTCAATTTAATCTGAATACAAATTACAGCACCAATAAAAAAAGAAATCAGCAACACAATACCAATCGAATTGATACCCAATTGTACCATTTCATTCAGGCATTGCTTAAAATACATCCGGAAACGCTCCGGACGGGAAAATACACGCCCCATCAACATAAGGTATTTTCCAAGGTTTGTAACAGGCTTTATCATATTATTACAATCATGTTTGACGCAAAAGTAGTGCTTTTTAGCTATATTATAATAAAAGACAGGAGGATTTTCGAATTAAGAACCACAGAAGCCAAGATTTTTACTACTTTTGCACGACTGAACAGCTAACAAAAGGACAATGGCAGCACAAGAAAATCAAGAATCTACGACCGAAAAGTTTGAATTACCTTCAGACGGCAGAATGGTGCTACGAACCGAGAACCTGGTCAAAAAATACGGAAAACGAACAGTGGTGAGCCATGTTTCCATCAATGTGAAACAGGGGGAAATTGTAGGACTGCTCGGCCCTAACGGTGCGGGTAAGACCACCTCTTTCTACATGACTACCGGATTGATTGTCCCTAATGAAGGACATATTTATCTAAATGATAAAGACATAACTTCCTACCCTGTTTACAAACGAGCCCAAAATGGTATCGGTTACCTGGCACAGGAGGCTTCCGTATTCCGCAAAATGAGCGTGGAAGATAACATTGCTTCTGTATTGGAATTGACTAATAAATCACCGGAATACCAGAAAGAGAAACTGGAAAGCCTGATTGCCGAGTTCCGTCTGCAGAAAGTACGCAAGAACTTAGGGGACCAACTTTCCGGAGGCGAACGTCGCCGTACAGAAATTGCCCGCTGTCTAGCGATTGACCCCAAGTTCATCATGCTTGACGAACCGTTTGCCGGAGTAGACCCGATTGCCGTGGAAGATATCCAGCACATTGTCTGGAAGCTGAAGGACAAGAATATCGGTATTCTGATTACAGACCATAACGTGCAGGAAACACTTAGCATCACTGACCGTGCTTATCTGCTGTTTGAAGGAAAAATCCTCTTCCAGGGAACTCCGGAAGAACTGGCCGAGAACAAGATTGTCCGCGAGAAATACCTGAGTAACAGTTTCGTTCTGCGAAGAAAAGATTTCCAGCTGAAAGAAGTTAAAGAGTAACATAAAAAATAAGGAGTTTCTCATTCATACAATTGAGAAACTCCTTATTTTTTATCAATCACATTTAATTAAGAGATCCGGTTCCATCTGTAAAATTCAATGAAATAGTCTGTCCAGGATTAGCTGCTAAAGAATACTCTTCTCCTAAGTCTGTCCATCCATTATTTACAGCATTATTTTCACGATAGAAAATTGTTTCACCATCTTTCAATGTAAACTCAAGTCGCCACCAATCAGTGTCTGCTTTGATACACATGCGGACTTCACCCGTAGCAGTTAAAGCAGGAGACACAAAACTACCGTTTTTATCTTCAGGGACAGAGAACAAATAAGCATCATTATAATTCCAATCACCTACCGTATTTCCCAGCACATACACATTGGGGCTATAAAAATTCATGGTATACTGATAATCATCTCCATTCACTTCAGCAATCAAGTATACTATATACCATCCTCCTTTATCCACCTTAATATTATCACCACTGTCAGAAAGGCCTGCTCCAGCATTATCATTAAACTGATGAATCTTTGAATAACCATTCCAGTCTTGTTCAAACTTACCAAACTTAAATTCAGCACCTGAGTCAAAATAAACCATACTCCAGAATTCCCCAGCCAAGCCATTCACACTAACCATTGGTTTCCATGTACCCCAAGACGTACCGATACTTGAACCTACAAGATACATTTCTTCTGGAGGTGCTAAGGTAGAAACGACTTCTCCAAGTTTTATCTGATTAATTTTGATTACATTGGAAACTGAATTTCCCAATTCACTACCAGTAATTACTGCTGTAAGACGAATATACACTGGATTCACGGTGCCTATATAATTCTCCACATCCGGATTAGCTTGTTTCCACAATTCTACAATCGCAGCATTCAGTTCCGCAGGTTTCAATAAAACCGTAGAAGATGTATAAGTAGTAGACAGAACCTTATAGTTAGACTCTACCCCTTCAGCTTCATCAACAAATGTCTCCTCCAATGAAACCTGCACACTATAGGTAGTAGCAGCAGTAAACCCATAAGCAGGCTGTGTGCATGTCAGGACGACTGTATCTTGAGCTTCTCCTAAATCATAAAGTTTGTCTTCTGGAGTCTCAAGGACAAAAGTTTCAGCTTCATGCAAAACCGGATTATCTTCTATATCCGTATTACAAGCTGTTAATAACGGAAGTATACATCCGATTAATGATAAAATGGGAAATATTATCTTTTTCATATTACCAAAATTCTTATAAATTAATACCCTTCATTTTGATGCATATTATTGTTATTATTCAAATCTGTAGCAGGAATAGGATATACATTATAAATATCACTTACTGATTTTCCTTCTTTCACGCCACCTTTCCAGTCCCACAAATACTTATCAGTTGTAAAACAATCAAAACGTATCAAATCGCTACGACGTCTGCCTTCCAAATAAAATTCACGCGACCATTCATCCAATAAATACATCTCTGTTAGTTCATTCAATGTAGGTTGTTTGGTACAACCACGTTTCGCACGTAATGTTTTAATATCCTCCCATGCTAAACTTTTTTGATTCAGACGGAAGTTGGCTTCAGCACGGGTCAAATAAGCTTCTGCTAAACGGAACAAAGGTATATCCGTATCTGGATATTCTGTATGACTGGTAGAAGCCCCATCTGAGCGGATATTTTGCCATTTCACAATTGACAAACCACTCTGAAAACCAGTAATGGATTTCGGATCCATCGTTCTCTTTCCTCCACCTGCTCCAGAATAAAACATAGCCCGGTCATCTCCAGCTGCCTCAATCATATCCTGCGTCCGTACACCATATTGAGCATCCCATGAATCAATAGCCTCATCATTTGCAAAATCACTCTGTCCTGGTACCTCTACATTTTCAGGAATCATAGGCACTTCATCTTCATCAAAAAATTTATATACCAGCGCATTTCTTGCAATCAAGCAAGACCATCCATTAGTAGTACCCATATGTGGCATTCCACCCGTACGTGTGCCACAAATCAAATAAGTAGATCCTCCATAATTTCGAGTTTTCATACCATCCTGACGAATCGGAAGAATAATTTCCTTCATGGCCTTCTGATTTTCATCATTATCAGCCATAAACATCAATTTATAATCATCACACAATTCATAATATCCACTGTTAATGACTTTATCAGCATAAAGCTTTGCATTTTCAAAATCAGCCGTACCTGTATAAACCTCTGCATTCAAATATACTCGTGCTCTCAACAACCAATTGGCAGCTTTATCAGCACGTCCAAAAGGAGCTTGCCCCGGTTCGTACATATCGGCTACACATTCATCCAATTCTTTCTGAATAAAATCATACAAATCTTTTCCACCCTTTTCTACCGGAAGCTCATTATCAAAATGTTCTTTGAATGGAGCCTTACCAAATAAATCCAGAAAATAAGCATAATGCAAAGCGCGTAAGAAACGTACCTCTGCACGCTGACGTACCGATTCTTCATCTGTATTATCCGCAATCTGATCCAAGAAGAAATTCATTTGCGTAATGTCATAACCTAATCGCACATAAACCCATTCCGTACGCTGACTTGAAGAATTCCATGCTATATTAGTAAACTGAGGAATATCGACATTATCTTGCCACACCCATACACATTCGTCTGTAGGCAATTCCTGACAATTAAAAATAGTACGGTAAAAGCCCGATTCGCCTTCATCCTGTCCATCCAAATCCGGAGTTCCAGCAAGACCTTTCTGCCCTGTCAATCCCAACAATGCATATTGCTTAACAAAAGCTGCATCCTGATCAAAACTAGATGAACTTTGCGGGTCGATAGAACTAATGTCCAAATCATTGATACACGATACATTTCCCAATGAAACGGCCACAACCAATGCAGCTGAAAATATATGTTTCAAATAATTAGCTTTCATACATCTTAATGTTTTCATAAAATTAGAATTGTAAATTAACTCCTAACAGGAATGTAAATGCACGCGGATAAGGATTGGAATCAATTCCACTTTTCACTTCCGGATCCAAGCCTTCATACTTAGTAATAATAAACGGATTCTGCGCTGTTGCATATATACGTCCTCCGATACCTTTATAAGCAGAAGTTTTAAACAAATCTTTAAAAGAATAACCCAACGTAATATTATCACAACGCAAGAATGAAGCATTACGTACAAAGTAATCACTCATATAATATTCTCCCTTTCCTGTAAAACCAAGCGCAATAGCCTCCGCAGTTGTATTTGAATAAGCCGTATTAGAGAATAATCCTGAACTGCTTACATTTGCCTTATTTGCCAGGAAGTCATAATACACATAATTATTCAAGCTACTACGTAAAGAAAAACTAAAATCCCAATTCTTATAAATCATCTTGGAAGTTAATCCCATCATAAAATCCGCAGCCGGTTTCTTATAAATATATTTATCTGAACTATTTATAATGCCATCTCCGTTACGATCCACATACATATTTTCAATCGGGTTTCCATTTTCATCATATACCTGCTGATATACATAGAATGAATTAGCTGGATAACCTACCTTATTAACCTGCACCTTCGTATTATTACCTCTGGAAATTTTATCTCCTGTTTCTACATAATAGTCTGCATCATCACCGCCTGTCAGCTTGGTAATTTCATTATGATTCCACGTAAAATTATAAGTCACATCCCACATGAAGTCTTTTGTGACAACCGGTTTCACATTAAAGGCAAATTCTACACCATAATTTTTCAGAGAACCAATATTCTGTAACATCTGTGCATTGAAATTTGTACCAACAGGAATCTTCACACTGTTCAGCAAATCATTTGTTTCACGATAGTACCCATCTACATTACCCGTAATACGTCCATTAAGGAATCCAAAATCCAATCCCGCATTATAAGTTGTGGTCTGTTCCCATTTCAGGTCTGTATTAAAGGCATTAGCACGTGAAGTATGATAATAAGTATCTCCAAAAGGATATTGCGCATAGTCATCGCTTACCACATACAAAGGCATATAAGCAAAATCAGAGGTCACATCCTGTTGTCCGGTAATACCCCATCCTAATCTAAGTTTCAAATCTGATAAAAAATTTACATCTTTCAGAAAATTCTCCTCTTTCATTTTCCAAGCCAATGCTAAAGAAGGGAAAGTACCCCAGCGGTTTCCGTCAGCAAAACGAGATGAGCCATCCCAACGCATGGTAAAAGTGACTAAATAACGATCCAGTAAAGAATAATTCAAACGCCCAAAATAAGAAACCAAAGTATTACGAGTAGCATAAGCTGTCTGCTCTTTAAGTACAGCATCATGAATCTCATCTGTATAACTGTCCCATCCGTTACCTACAGTAAAGCCATTGCGATGAAAATGCTGTTCTTCACCACCTGCCATTACATCAATTGTGTGTGCACCCAATGTTTTAATATATTGTGCATATACGTTATAAGACAGATTATACTTATACTCTGAAGTAGATGTATTATTTCCATAATAGTTATAGGCAAATGAATAAGGCGAATAAACGGTAGTCTGTGTACCATCTGCATATTCACCACCTAAACTGGCATGCAAACGTAAGTCTGGTAAAAAATGAAATTTATAATCCACTTCCACGTTTCCTACAAAATCATTGCTATTAGCTCTGTCATCCTTCTGTTCCAATGCTGCCACCGGATTCTGTGCCGTATTCTTGTTGGCTGTGTATTTCCAATTTGGATCTGAAAAGTCGGATGTAGCTTGTGCATTCTGGTAATAACCTCCAAATACATCATACATACTATCATCCCCATATACAGGGCGGGTTGGATCCATAGATAAAGCCCCTCCAATAGCAGCCCCGGTATCTGCATATCGGTTTTTTCCATTCATATATTTGGCCGTAATATTCACTTTCAAATGATCATCAAAGAAAGAAGGAGCTAAATTAACAGAAGCTGTAAATCTCTGGAAATTAGAAGTCTTTACAATTCCATCATTATAATTGTATCCCAAAGAAATACGATACGGTAAATTCTTCAATCCACCATTGATAGACACATGATGATCTGTACTTATAGCCGGACGGAAAATTTCATCCTGCCAGTCCGTATTGGCTGTGCCTAAAGAAGCCGGCAGTTCATCTCCAAAAATCTGTTGAGCGTAGGTACGATATTCATCTCCATCCAATACATCATATCGCTTCTGTATGGTAGAAACCGACACCGAACCATTATAACTAACCTTTGGGGCCTGCCCATTTTTTCCTTTCTTTGTAGTAATGATAATCACACCATTAGAAGCACGGAAACCATAAATTGCGGTAGCCGAAGCATCTTTCAGTACTGTAAATGTTTCAATATCCTCCGGATTAACCATAGAAAGTCCGTTTGACATACCCTTGATACCGTTATTATCAATAGCCAATCCATCAATTACAATCAGCGGATCATTGCTGGCATTCAAAGATGAGCCTCCACGAATACGGATCTGTGCACCTCCACCCGGAGTACCGTCATTGGAAATCACACTCACACCAGCTACCTTTCCAGTCAACATATCCTGTGCATTGGTAGTAATACCCTTACTCAGTTCATCCGGCTTGATGGCAGTCACAGAACCGGTAGCGTCATTTTTCTTCACCGAACCATAACCAATCACCACCACATCATCCAATACTTCCGTATCATCCTGAAGTGTCACATTCATTGTAGCTGCAGCTGGAAGTTCCTGAGTTTTATAACCGATAAAGGAAATGACAATCACATCTCCCTTTTTTGCTTCCAATGTAAAATTACCATCAAAATCCGTAATGGTTCCGTTCGTTGTTCCTTTCACCAGAATATTGGCTCCAATCACGCCCATCCCAGTATTATCTTTCACTACACCTTTCACGGTAAGTCCTTGTGCAAAAACTTGCACGGAAAGTAACATTCCAACTACCCATAATAGCAGGAATCTACTTACTACATTCCTCTTCATTTCCATATTATTAAATTAAAGTATTCCGTAAATTTTATACTAATACCTATTGAAAACCACTACAATCGTTACCCTATTATTATCCCGCTTAGTTACTTAATTTCTTTAATTGAGATAGCATATCCACCTCCCACAGCTGCTTTCAAATTCAACTTTGTCTTGTTCGTTACTTTCTTCTTAGTGATAGTATAAGCCTGCGGATTCTTATCCCAGCTTGCATCTTTGGCATCTGCATAAATCACGGCTTCATACTTCTTTCCCGGTTCCAGGAAATCAAGTGTCAGCTTCGATTCATGGCCGTTATATCCTGCTGTACATCCTACATACCAGTCAGTGGTACCTTTTGCACGACGGGCAATCGTCACAAACTCACCCGGTTCTGCTTCCAAATACTTCGTTTCATCCCAGTCGACAGCCACATCTTTAATGAACTGGAAAGCATCCATAAAGCGTTCGTAGTTTTCCGGCACATCGGCAGCCATCTGCAATGGGCTATACATTGTAACATAAAGTGCCAGCTGACGTGCTAGGGTAGTACGTGCATGCGATTTGTTATTCGGATTCATCTTGCTGCAATCCGGCTCAAAGATACCCGGCGTATAATCCATCGGACCACCAATCAAACGTGTAAACGGAAGAATAGTCGTATGGTTCACATTATTTCCGCCAAATGACTCGTATTCTGTACCACGTGCTGACTCATTACCAATCAGGTTCGGATAAGTACGACACAATCCGGTCGGGCGAACAGCTTCATGAGCATTTACCATGATTCTATAATCAGCAGCTTTCTTCACGGCATACAGATAGTGGTTTACCATCCACTGTCCGTAGTGATGTTCACCACGAGGAATAATGTCACCCACATAGCCGCTCTTCACTGAGTTATACCCATTGTCCACCATAAACTGGTATGCTTTATCCAAATGACGTTCGTAATTACGGACAGAAGCTGAAGTTTCATGATGCATCATCATTTCAATACCTTTACTTGCCGCATAACGATGAATTTCCTGCACATCAAAGTCCGGATAAGGAGTTACAAAGTCAAACACATAGTCTTTGCTCTTGCCAAACCAGTCTTCCCAACCCTGATTCCATCCTTCTACGAGTACCGCATTAAAACCATGTTTTGCCGCAAAATCGATGTAACGTTTCACATTGGCTGTATTGGCTGAGTGCTTGCCATTCGGCTTTGTCTGTGAATAGTCAGTCACCCCAAGCTTCACACTGGGCAACTCATCAGTATAAGCCCAAGTTCCTTTGTTGGTAATCATATCCCACCAGACACCAATGTATTTTACCGGATGAATCCAGGAAGTATCTTCAATCTTGCAGGGTTCATTCAAATTCAGGGTAATACGTGAAGCCAAGATATTACGGGCATCGTCACTCACGATTACGGTACGCCAAGGCGAGTTGCAAGGAGTTTGCATATAACCTTTATCTCCTTTTGCATCCGGAGTCAGCCATGATTCAAATATCATATTCTTATCATCCAAGTTCAAGCTCATGCAAGCATAGTCCACCAAAGCGGCTTCATGCAGATTGATATAAAGGCCATCATCCGTCTTCATCATCAAAGCCGTCTGTACTCCCGTAGGTGAAAACACGAACTGCGAAGAATTTTCCGTCACCGCCGTTTTCATTTTCTCACGAATCTCAGAGAGTCGTGAAGTCGTGTAGTCATATTCCTGCGTGTCATAATCTCCCGGAATCCAGAATGCCGTATGGTCACCGGTCATGGCAAACTGAGTATGTTCTTCCTTAATTACGAAATAATTCAAATTAGGTTGCTGCGGAAACTCATAGCGAAATCCCAGCCCATCATTAAACAAGCGGAAACGAATCACTATGTAACGGTCATTTTCCGGCTGATCAAGTGTCACTTCCAGTTCATTGTAATGATTGCGTATTTCACTTTCTTCACCCCATACCGGACGCCAGGTTTCATCGAAAGTAGAAGTATGTGTTTCTCTGACTTTAAAACCGGTCATCAGATTCATTTTCTCATCTACACGTTCTTTATCTTTACGTTCCGTCCATTCAAAGCCAATCCTTTTTTCCGGATCTTCCCGTTTTAATTCCACCCCCAATGTACTGGGTTTTATCACAGACTTGTTCTTAAAAGTTAACTCATAAACAGGAGCACCTTTTTGGTTCAAGCTAAAGTCCATTACCAGATTTCCATCCGGTGAAGTTAATTTCTGTGCATTAGCCCACAATGCACAACAACACAAAGCTACAAAGGCAAAAGTTTTTCTTGTATTCATAAGTTCTTCGTGGTATTAATATTGATTAGATTTTATGTTTTTCAATTACTGAAAGCAAAATTATGCGTCACTTTCTCATCTTATTTTCACAAAAAGGAAAATATAAATCAAAAGAAACAATAATCATCTTATAATAAGCTGATTAAGCAGTTTTACACGGTTTAAAAATAGAAACGTTTTAGAAGTTCAAAATGAGGTTTTCTCTTCCATCCAAGCGAAGTCTCTTACTTAAATCCACATTTTTTCCAGTCAATACGTCGAAAGCATTTTCTCTTGGAAGAATTTCCTGATAAGGAGTCAGGTCTAGTTCTTTTGAATCGTCCGTTCCGTTCATGATAACTACCACCGATTTACCATTAAACTCACGCTGATATACATACACTCCGTTTTGAATAGAATAATGCTTCAGACTACCTTTACCTATCACCTGATTTCCTTTTCTCCAATTTAGCAATTGACGGGTAAACTCAAATGCTTCATTTTCCAGTGCCATTCGCCCATTTTCTACAAAGCAGTTGCGCGTATCTCCTTGCCAGCCTCCCGGAAAATCCTTACGCAAATCACCATCACCCTTACCTTTATCACCGGTCATCAGTATTTCCGTACCATAATAAATCTGCGGAATACCTCTGGTAGTGAGCAGAAAGACCATGGCCTGTTTATAACGTTTCAGGTTCTTCGCCATTTCATCTGTCTGTGCAAAGCGGGAAGTATCATGGTTATCTAAAAAAGTCAGCAGATTCATCGGATTGGCATATACCAGATCTTGTGTCTGATAATCATAAAGCTTATATAATCCTCCTCCCCACTCACCGGTTTCTTCATCAAATGCCTGATTCATCAAAGCCTGCAAAGGAAAATCCATCACCGTAGGCAAGTTAGAGTTCTGCGGAGCAGCCAGTTTACTGTCTTTTTGCCAATATGAAACCAGCACATTACTGTTCAACCAGGTTTCTCCTACAATATTGAAATAAGGATATTCATCCAACACCTCTTTACACCATTGACTCATAAAATCAAAATCCGCATAGGGATGTGTATCCTGACGAATACCATTGATTCCTGCATATTCAATCCACCAGATACTGCTTTGTAGCAGATAACGTGCCACATGGCGGTTACGCTGGTTAAAATCAGGCATCACAGAAGTAAACCACCCGTCAGTGGCAATTTTTTTTTCGTATGCACTGGCGTGAATATCCATTACACTGGCCGTTTTAAATGAGGTTTGAACATAATTGGAACGGTAATTAAACCAATCTTTGGAAGGTTTGTCTTTAAACAGGTAATTTTCGCTTCCGCAATGATTAAAAATCATATCCATCACTACTTTCAGATTCTTTTCATGCGCTTTCTCTACCAATGCACAGAAAGCTTCATTACTTCCAAACCGTCTGTCAATCTGATAATAGTCTGTAATGGCATATCCATGATAGGAACCGCTTTCCATATCATTTTCCTGAGTAGGATTCAGCCAGATTGCTGTGACTCCCAAATCGGCAATATAATCCAAATGATTTGATATACCTTGAATATCACCACCATGGCGTGCAAACGAATCAGCACGATCCATCTTCTTTTCACGCATACCGTCTATCACGTCATTTTCAGGATTACCGTTGGCGAAACGATCGGGCATAATCAGGTAAAGAACATCTTCTGAAGTAAAACCTTTTACATCTTCTCCTCTCCGCACACGCGATTTCAGCTCGTATGGAATCTGCAATTTCTTTTTTCCGTTTTTCAACAGGATTTGAAAAGTCTGTGCCTTTGCTTCCGATAAATCAAGGTAGAGCAACAAATAATTCGGATTGTCCTGCCTAACCGTTTCTTTCAGATAAATTCCTTCGCCGGATACACTCACATCCGACAAAGCCAAATCCTCTCCATACAACAAAATCTGGAGTTCTGGATTTTTCATTCCTGCCCACCAGAAAGAAGGAGCCATTTTCTTTATTTCCATTGCCCGAGCAGTCTGTCCTCCTCCCCACGAGAAAAGGAACACAATCAATAAAATTAATGTATGTTTCATGATATTGAGGTTGAAATGTTTTTCAACGCAAAAGTAGATTCATGACAAAAGATTTCTTATCTTTGGAAATAAAATATAAACATATAAAAGAAGTAAACAGAAGGTTTACAACAAGTTTACAAAATTTAAAACAACTAAAATATAAATGATATAACATCAGATATTCAACTTTAAAACTATGAGATCTATACTTTTCCTTATATTGTTTATTGCAGAAGGCTGGTTCATCTTCATTTCCGCACAAGACTCCAAGCAAAGAATCTTAGACCAATTAGATAAAGCAATTTCCCAAAAAGAGAAATTTAAAAACGACAGAGAAGCTGTTATATCTCAAATCAAACAACGACTGAACTATGCCACAGACAATACCGAGCGTTATAAACTCTGTGGAGAACTCTTCAATTTATACCTGCATTATCAGGCTGATTCTGCCTTCCACTATATTCGTCGTAAAGAATACTACAACTCTCTCCAGCCTCAACCGGAGAGAGACATCGAAATCTCTATCAATCGGGCTGAAGTAAGAGGTGTCATGGGCATGTACAATGAGGCATTGACAGAATTACAAACAATTCACCCTCATGAGCTGTCTTCACCCAATTTAGAATATTATTATTTCACCATAAGAGCCTGTTATGGATGGATGGCAGATAATACAGTAGATCTACACGTAAAACAAACGTATCTGAAAAAGACGGAACTGTATCGTGACTCCCTGTTGAAAATACTTCCTCAAGGAAGCGACCGTAACATTGTATTGGCAGAAAAAATGATATTAAGCGGGCAGGCAGATCAGGCTATTCCCATCTTGAATAAAGTGCTTACTTCTCCTTTAGACATGCAGGAAAAAGCATACGCATACTATACTCTTTCATTAGCATACGAAGCCAAGAAAGACACAGACATGGAAATCTATTACCTTGCTCAGACAGCCCTCATTGACCTCAATGCATCGGTTCGCGAATACGCGGCCCTTCAAAAACTTGCTCGCATGGCGTACCAGCAAGGTGACCCGGAAAGGGCTTATAATTATGTAAGCTGCTCCATGAAAGACGCTGTAGCCTGTAATGCACGCCTGCGTTTTTTAGAGGTCACAGAATTCTATCCCATCATCGATAAAGCTTATTCCGACAAAAAGGCGCAAGAAAAACGGTTAGGAAGAATCCTGACTCTTAGCATTACCGGATTGGCTGTATATCTCATCCTACTGGCCTTTTACCTATACCATGGACTGAGAAAACTTTCTCTCATGCGAAAGAATCTCTCAAAAAGCAACAAAGAACTGGTAGCTCTCAACCAGCAATTGCAGCAGACTGGAAAAATCAAAGAAGTGTACATCGCCCGTTATCTGGACCGTTGTGTCAGCTACCTGGACAAACTGGAACAATACAGACGCTCACTTGAGAAATTAGCGATGGCTTCCCGCATAGAAGATTTGTTTAAAGCTATCCGTTCGGCAGACTTTCTGCGTGAAGAACGTAAAAACTTTTATAATGAGTTTGATAAATCGTTTTTGGAACTATTCCCCAACTTCATCCATGATTTCAACAACCTGTTGAATGAAGATGGAAAAATTGAACCTAAGTCCGGAGAAATCTTAAACACTGAGTTACGTATTTTCGCCTTGATTCGCCTGGGTGTAACCGACGCCAACCGAATTGCTCATTTCTTGGGATACTCATTAGCTACGGTATATAACTATAGAAGTAAAATCCGTAACAAGGCTAAAGGTGATAAGGATAACTTTGAGCAGGAGGTGATGAGATTATAACAACATTATTTCTTCCGATTCCCCTACCAAATTCTTGCTTTTCCCCTTAAATATAATTACCTTCACCAAAGAGAATTCTCTGTTTCACACTGTGGGATACAAAAACCACAGTGTGGGATACATATTTCACACTGTGAAATACAAATCCCGCACTGTGAAACAGAGAATGCTTCAGTGTATTTAAAAGAATTGTTCTAACCCTTTAAATTTATTGATTCCAATGGCAGCTACTTACACCATGCAGGAAATGAAAGACCTGCACAACGAAAACGAGACCATCCTCTATCCGAGAATGATTATCAAGGGACAATGTTCTACTGAAGAGCTGATTGAAGACATTGCACATCACACCACCTACAACACCGGAGAGCTCCGGGGCATGATTATGGCCCTGAGGGATGCCATGGCCCGCGAAATGAGCCGGGGATATTCGGTCAAACTCGATGAAATCGGCACATTTACTCCTTCGTTAGGAATAACGGAAGGGAAAGAGGCCGAACAGCCGGAAGGAGAAAACCGCCGTAATGCCAGAAGCATCAAAATACGCAACATCAACTTCCGTGCTGACAAAGAACTGATTCGCAAGACGGAAGGGCACTGCACGCTGGAGAGAGAAAGCGGCACCAGCAGGCTGAAAACTTCACGCCACTCCAGCGAGAAACGGCTGAAAATGGCCCAGGATTTTCTGACCACACACCCGTATATGACGGTGGCAGACTACATGGCCCTCACCGGCTTGAGCCATACTACCGCGGCCAGAGAACTTCAGAAGTGGGGAACAACACCTGAAACAGGCATACTTCCCAAGGGGCAACGCACACACAGAGTCTATGTAGCCGCCACAGCTAAAGAAAAAGACTGAGAGCAACATTTTATAAAGCAGCAGATAAAGAGTTTTTTTGTACCTTTGCAAAACCAACTTTCTTCACATGAAAAAATTATCTATTTTATTCACATTGATGGCCTGCTGCCTGATGGCATGCAGCGGCGGTCAGAAAAAGACAACCGATATGGAAACTGGAAACGAAACACTTGTACGTCTGGAAACGACCATGGGAAACATCACGGTCAAACTGTATAATGAAACTCCCAAGCATAGGGACAATTTTATCAAACTGGCGAAAGAGGGTACTTACGACAGTACGCTCTTCCACCGCGTAATCAAGAACTTTATGATTCAAGCTGGCGACCCACAGAGCAAGACAGCTACCGATACCACTACATTAGGTAACGGAGATGTAGGTTACACACTGCCAGCTGAGTTCAACCCGAAATTCTTCCACAAGAAAGGTGCGCTGGCTGCTGCCCGCTTGGGTGATGAAGTGAATCCGAACAAGGAGTCTTCCGGATGTCAGTTCTACATTGTGACCGGACGCAAATTCTCTGAAGCACAGATGATCAGCATGGAGAACCAGTTGAACGATGCGCGTTTGGAAACAGTGTTCAACGAACTGGCTCGCAAGCACATGAAAGAAATTTACAAGATGCGCAAAGCCGGCGATAACGACGGCCTGTTGGAATTGCAGGACAGCCTGGAAGCACAGGCACGTGGCATCGTAGCCAAGGAACCGGCCCTGAAGTTCAGCCGTGAACAGATTGCAGCTTATACTACCGTAGGAGGTGCGCCTCATCTGGACGGAGCGTATACCGTATTTGGAGAGGTGACAGAAGGTATGGACGTCATCGACAAGATTCAGGCTGTAAAGACCAACCGTGCCGACCGTCCAGAAACAGACGTGCGCATTCTGAAAGCAACCGTGATTGAATAATCTGATTTCCGCATGATTCAAGTAAACCGTTATACACTGGCTAACGGGCTGCGGATTGTACACAATGAGGACGACTCCACACAAATGGTCGCCCTCAACTTGTTGTACGACGTGGGAGCCCGCGATGAAGACCCGTCGCACACGGGATTTGCCCATCTGTTCGAGCACCTGATGTTCGGAGGCTCCCTTCATATCCCCGATTATGATACTCCTGTGCAGAATGCCGGAGGGGAAAACAATGCCTGGACCAACAACGACATTACCAACTATTACATCACCCTGCCGCACCAGAACGTAGAAACAGGATTCTGGCTGGAAAGCGACCGCATGCTCAGCCTGGATTTCAGTCCGAAAAGTCTGGAAGTGCAGCGCCAGGTGGTGATTGAGGAGTTCAAGCAGCGCAACCTGAACCAGCCCTACGGGGATGCATCGCACCTGTTGCGTGAACTGGCATACGAATCGCATCCATACCGCTGGCCGACCATCGGAAAGGAAATTGCACACATCGCTCAGGCTACACTGGAGGAAGTGAAAGACTTTTTCTACCGTTTTTATGCACCGAACAATGCCATCCTGGCCGTAACGGGACATATCTCGTTCGAAGAAACCATCCGGCTGGCAGAGAAATGGTTCGGGCCGATTCCGGCACGGAACATTTCTCCCCGGCAGCTTCCGGCTGAAAAGCCCCAGACGGCTGTACGCCGCAAGACGGTGGAACGGAAGGTACCGGTAGATGCCATCTACATGGCTTTCCACATGTCCAACCGCATGCATCCGGATTATTACGTGTACGACATGATTACCGATATTCTGTCGAACGGTCGTTCTTCACGGTTCATCCAATCGTTGGTGCAGGAACAGAAACTGTTTACTTCCATCGATGCCTATATTTCAGGCAGCCTGGATGAAGGGTTGCTTCATGTCACCGGTAAACCGGTAGAAGGTGTTTCTCTGGAACAGGCAGAAGAGGCCATCTGGAAGGAACTAGAGAAAATGAAGACTGTACCAGTGAGCGAACAGGAACTGGAAAAGGTAAAGAACCGCTACGAAAGCGAACAGATTTTCAACAACATCAACTACCTGAACGTGGCAACTAATCTGGCTTTCTTTGAACTGACAGGAAAAGCAGAAGACATCAACGAGGAGGTAGGAAAATACCGTGCCGTAACTGCCGAACAGATTCAGACGACTTCGACCCGTTGCTTCGTTCCCGAAAATTGCAGCATACTCTACTATAAGGCTATTTCATGAGACATTCAAATTACCGTGCACTCCTCTGGCTGGGCATTCCCATTGTCATCGGACAGATTGGCGTCATCATCTTAGGCTTTGCCGACACATTGATGATTGGGCATCACAGTACGCATGAACTGGCGGCAGCCAGCTTTGTGAACAACATGTTCAATTTAGCGATTATTTTCAGTACGGGTTTCAGTTACGGACTAACCCCTATCGTGGGCAGCCTGTTCGGACAAAACCGTTGTGAAGAAGTCGGGCGTACCCTGAAAAACAGTCTGGCAGCCAATACGCTGCTGGCCGCAATCGTGTGTCTGGTCATGGCGGTGCTTTATTGGAACATTGATAAATTAGGACAACCGAAAGAACTGCTTCCCACCATGCGGCCGTATTACCTCGTATTGCTGGCTTCACTTCCTTTCGTGCTGTGGTTCAACGGTTTCAAGCAATTTACCGACGGAATTACCGACACACGTATCTCCATGTGGATTCTGCTAGGAGGCAACGTGCTGAATATCATAGGAAACTACCTTCTGATCTACGGAAAGGCCGGATTTCCGGAATTAGGATTGTTGGGAGCCGGAATTGCCACCCTGACTTCACGCATCCTGATGGTTATCACCTACCTGATTCTCTTTTTCGGAACCTCACGTTATGCCACCTTCCGAAAAGGATTTGCACAGGGCAGCCTCAACAAGTCCGATTTCGGCTTGCTGAACAAATTAGGATGGCCCATCGCCGGACAAATGGGAATGGAAACGGCCTCTTTCAGCCTCAGTGCTATCATGGTGGGCTGGCTGGGAAGTACCGCACTTGCCTCGTATCAAATCATGATGGCAGTATCGCAGGTCTGCTTCATGATGTACTACGGCATGGGCTCGGCCGTATCGGTACGCATCAGCTATTTCTTCGGGCAGAACGACCTGGAGAATGTACGCCACACGGCCAAAAGCGGATTCCATATCATCCTAGCCATGATTGTCATCACAGGTATACCTATCTTCCTGCTCCGCCACTACATCGGCGGCTGGTTTACCAACGACGAAGCTGTCAGTCTGATGGTGGCACAACTGATTATCCCCTTCCTGCTGTATCAGTTTGGCGACGGATTGCAAATCAATTTTGCCAATGCGCTGCGAGGTATTGCCGACGTACGCCCCATGATGTTGTTCTCGTTCATCGCCTATTTCCTGATTTCCTTACCTGCAGGCTATCTCTTCGGATTTGTCTGTGGCTGGGGAGCCATCGGTATCTGGGCGGCTTTTCCTTTCGGACTTACCAGTGCCGGAATCATGTATTACCTGCGATTCAGATATAAAACGAAACCTATCCGCTAAACCATGTTCTCCACTTCTTTCAAAATCGTTATCGGCTACATATTGCTGGTGGGGCTTCTGATAGGAGCTTTTACCTATACCATGCAGCAGATGAACCTGCTGACTACTCCTACCAGCCTGAGAGACCAGCTCGACCACCGGCGCCACATCACTCACCGCATCATCAGCCAGCTGTATGACGCGGAAATCATCGGGCAGACTCTCCGCACCGGAAAGCTGAACGAGTATTATCACTACTTGAAAGCGATGAAAGAAGTGAACGCTTCGATTGATACACTGGAAACGATTCTGACAGACACTCTGCAGCAAGCCCGTCTGGACACCGTAAGGACCTTGTTACAGAACAAGCAATGGAATATGTATGCGGTGCTGGAAGCCATGCGGAATACACCGACCGACCAGATATATCAGGAACAGCTCGACAGCCTGATAGCTCAACAGGATTCTTTGCTCAGTACGCCACACATACGCAGAAAAGTCATTACGCACCATAACTCCTACACCATTCATCACAAGAAGAAAGGATTCTTCAAGAGGCTGGCTGACGTATTCGCACCTGGAAAAGAAGATTCCACCCAGGTGAGCAACGTGATTCAGGAGGAATACACGGATACCCTGGATGAAGTGTACAGTCCGATAGATACCATCAGCAGCATGATTACAGGCATTCAGCACAAGGTATTTCAGACCCGACAAAAGGAAACCGAGATGCTAAACACCCGCATCAGCAGCCTGCGCGTCATTGGAAGTGGGCTGAGTCAGCGTGTCAACCAGTTGCTGGAAAACATTGAACACGATGAACAGGAAGCCGCCCGCACCAAACTGATGCAGGAGGAAGAGATACGGAAAGAAGCCGCTGAAACCATGGCCAAGATTGCCATTGCCGCCTTTGTACTGGTACTGGTATTCTCCATTGTCATTGCACGCGACATCACCCGCAACAACCATTACCGACGGGAACTGGAAAAAGCGAAGTCGTATGCCGAGAACTTGCTGGTAGCCCGTGAAAAGTTGATGCTGACCATCACCCATGACATCAAGGCCCCCGCAGGTTCCATCATCGGCTACATCGACCTGCTCATCCGCCTGGTGAACGACCGGCGACAGCAGTTTTATTTGTCGAACATGAAAAGTTCGGCACAACACCTACTGGCACTCGTCACTTCTTTGCTGGATTACCACCGCCTGGAAGCAGGTAAGATGGACTTGCATCCGGTAGCCTTCAATCCACACGAACTACTGACAGATATTTATAACAGTTTCCTGCCCTTAGCAGAAAAGAAGCAACTGCAACTGGATTTCAAGGAAAAACTTCCGGAAACTCTCACCCTGGAAGGTGATCCGTTCCGCATACGCCAGATTGTGGAAAATCTGCTATCGAATGCCCTGAAATTTACAGCCGCAGGAGGTATTACCCTACAGGCAGAATACCACGGTAATCAGTTTGTGTTCTGCGTATCCGATACCGGATGCGGCATGACAGCCAGTGAACAGGAACGCATATTCAAAGAATTCACCCGCCTGAGCAGTGCACAAGGACAGGAAGGATTTGGACTGGGATTATCTATCACCCGCAAGCTGGTAGAGCTTCTGTTAGGAAGAATAGACATCGAAAGTGCTCCCGGAAAAGGTAGTACGTTCAAGGTATCCATGCCTTTACCTTCCATTTCACCCAAACCAGCTCCCGGCTCAAAGGAACCGGCCATTACTCTTCCTAAAATCCATCTGAGAATTGCCATTATCGATGACGACCGGATACAAATGCATTTGACGGAAGCCATGCTACATAATGCCGCAGAAGAAGTGAAAGGCTTCAAAGTAGAAACGGTATGCTGCGAACAGCCGGAAGAGCTTATCGAACAACTCAAGAACCGTACGTTCGATCTAGTATTTACGGACATTCAGATGCCTGCCATGAACGGATTTGAACTGCTTCATCACCTTCGTAACCAGAATTTTGCCCAGGCCCAGTCCATTCCGGTCATTGCCATCACAGCCCGAGGGGATATGAATGAGAATGATTTTCAACAAAAAGGATTTGCCGGCATGTTGCAGAAACCTTTTAACCAGTCTGAACTGAAGAAGGTGGTAAAAAATGCACTGCCCCACCTCACCGTATCGGACAATATACCTGACACCTCGCCGGTTCAGAAGGAAGCCCACGAAACTTCGCCACACACAGACCAGCCTTATAACTTTTCTCCGCTGACGGCTTTCTCGGAGGATGACCCGGAAGCTGCCAAAGAGATTCTGCGCACCTTTGCACAGGAAACACAAAAAAATATGGAAAAGTTACAAACTGCCATCAGTAACAAAGATATGGAAGCCTTGTGTGCCACCGCCCACAAAATGCTGCCTACCTTCCTGATGATTGAAGCACAAAAGGCCATTCCTATGTTGAAATGGCTGGAGCAGCAACGCGGCACACAGACCTATACCCCGGAAGCAGAACAAGCGGCAGAAGCCGTTATTGCAGAAACAAAGCAGGTGCTTGCATGCAAAATATTAAAAGACATAGAAAGGGGATCGTAAAAATATAGTATCTTTGTAAAATCAATTAAACAAAAAATCACATGGTTCCGTCTATTTTAATCGTTGAGGATGATTTGACTTTTTCTACCATGCTAAAAACATGGCTGAGGAAAAAAGGGTTCGAAGTGGAGACAGCAAGTACGCAGGCCAAGGCACGTAAGCAGATTGGCACCCGCGACTTCGACCTTATCTTGTCTGATTTGCGTCTTCCCGACCAGGACGGACTAAGCCTGCTGTCATGGCTTCGTGAGCAGGGCAATCAGGTGCCCTTCATCATCATGACCAGCTATGCGGAAATTCAAAGTGCCGTACGCGCCATGAAGGAAGGAGCCACTGATTATATTTCGAAACCGGTACAACCTGACGAATTACTGAAAAAAATCAAAGAAGCTATTCATCAGGAGAAAACTCCTGCAGAAAGCGGAAAAGAAAAAAACGCTGCACAAACAGCTCATGGTTTTCTGGAAGGAGAAAGTGAAGAGGCTCGAAAATTATACAACTACGTAGGACTGGTAGCTCCTACACAAATGTCGGTACTGATTAATGGAGCCAGCGGAACCGGAAAAGAATATGTGGCCCACCGCATTCACCAATTGAGCAAACGTTCGGAAAAGCCTTTCATCGCCATTGACTGCGGTTCTATCCCTAAGGATCTGGCGGCTTCTGAATTCTTTGGTCATGTGAAAGGTTCGTTTACCGGTGCCTTGAATGATAAAGCCGGTGCATTTGAAGAGGCCAATGGAGGTACATTATTTTTGGATGAAATCGGGAACCTCAGCTACGAAGTGCAGGTACAATTGTTACGTGCATTGCAGGAACGACGTATCCGCCGAATTGGTTCTACCAAAGAAATCGAAGTAGATGTTCGTCTTATCAGCGCTACGAATGAAAACCTGAAAGAGGCCATTGCAAAAGGAAATTTTCGTGAAGATTTATATCATCGTATCAATGAGTTTACACTACAGATGCCTTCCTTGAAAGAACGTCCGGAAGATATTCTGCTGTTTGCTAACTTCTTTCTGGACCAGGCCAACCATGAGCTGGAACGTACATTGATAGGATTCGATGCAGAAGCCAGTGAAGCTATGCAGAAATATCCATGGCCGGGTAACCTGCGCCAGCTGAAGAATGTGGTCAAACGGGCTACCTTGCTGGCTCAAGGTGAATTTATCACGGCTAAAGATTTAGGAGAAGAAATAAACGAACGGAAAACGGTATGCGAAAATCCGGAAATGGAAGAAACTTTCGCCCTGCATGATGAAGAAACCGAAAAACACCGGATTTTAAAAGCGTTGCAACAAACCGGAAATAATAAAACCAAAGCAGCTACATTATTGGGAATTGACCGGAAAACTTTATACAACAAATTAAAGCTCTATCAAATTCCACAATAAACGTGTGGAAAATTTCCACACGTTCCACAATTATTCCGCAGCTTCTGTATAAGAATCCCTTCTACAAGGCTTTCTACGAGTTTGGCACGGGTTTTGTTTGTTTACTTATAGATAAACAAAGACAATGAACAACCAAAACAAACTAGGCTAAACCCAACCCCATAGAATAAAGTTCAGAGATTGTTTACCTCATTTAATTGAATTCTCAATTATTTTACAATCTCAGATAAAATGAAGATGCCTATGTGTTAAAAGAAGGGGACGCTGTGAAGCGTTTCCTTCTTATTTTTATTCCATACCGAAACCATTCCACAGATTGCCTGCAGGAAGAGGAGCTACCAAATCTATCGGTTCTTTGGACACCGGATGAATAAAGCGTACCCTACGGGCATGCAAGCAGATACTTCCATCTGGGTTAGAACGCGGAAAACCGTATTTCAAATCACCTTTAATTGGACATCCCATCTTCGCCAGCTGACAGCGTATCTGATGATGGCGTCCGGTCTTCAAATCTACTTCCAACAGATAATAGTTTTCTGAACGACCAATCAAACGATAGTTCAGTACAGCCTTCTTGGAATTTTTCACTTCCTTATCGTAGGCATACGACTTATTCTGCCTTTCGTTTCTGACCAGATAGTGCACCAGTTCTCCTTCCGTTTCTTTAGGCTGTTGCTTTACAATAGCCCAATACGTTTTCTTTACTTCGCCATTACGGAACATCTCGTTCAGACGGCTCAATGCCTTGCTGGTCTTGGCAAATACCACCAGTCCGCTTACCGGACGGTCCAGTCGGTGAGTAACCCCCAAAAAAACGTTTCCCGGTTTGGCATATTTCTCTTTCAGATATTGCTTCACGGTTTCCGACAAGGGAATATCGCCGGTCTTATCGCCCTGTACTATTTCTGAAGCAGTCTTGTTGACTACTATGATGTGATTATCTTCGTAAACTACTGTCATACACAAAAAAAATGAAGAACAGAGAATACTGAAGAAAACTCTCCCCTATTCCCCATTCTTCACTCTATACTAACATTATTACATTACATGTTCATACCACCGTCAACCTGGATGACCTGTCCTGATACGTATGAAGACATGTCAGAAGCCAGGAACAGAGCGATGTTAGCTACATCTTCCGGTGTACCGCCACGACGCAAAGGAATACGTTTGTTCCATTCAGCCTTCACTTCATCAGATAACTTAGCAGTCATTTCTGTAATGATGAAGCCCGGAGCAATGGCATTGGCACGGATACCGCGAGAACCCAATTCCTGTGCAATAGACTTAGCCAGACCAATCATACCAGCCTTAGAAGCTGAATAGTTGCACTGTCCTGCATTACCGTGTACACCTACTACTGAAGCCATGTTGATAATGCTTCCCTGTTTCTGACGCATCATAATCGGTGTACATGCATGGATGAAGTTGAAAGCAGATTTCAAGTTGACTGCAATCACAGCATCCCACTGTCCTTCGCTCATACGCATCATCAGACCGTCTTTTGTAATACCTGCATTGTTCACCAGGATATCAACAGAACCAAAGTCATTATGAATCTGTTCTACCACCTTTGCAGTATCTTCAAAGCTTGCGGCATTTGAAGCATATCCTTTTACTTTTACGCCATAAGCAGCAATTTCCTTTTCTGTATTCTGGCCGTTTTCATCAATAACCAAATCCGTAAAGGCAATGTTTGCTCCTTCTGCAGCAAACTTCAATGCAATGGCCTTACCAATACCACGTGCAGCACCGGTAACAATAGCCGTCTTTCCAGTTAATAATCCCATTTTCTTTATTTTTTAATTAAACGATATGATTATTTTCTTTTTTCTTGCACCCTAATGCGCCATACACAATCTTGGCCACATAGCGCCATCCCGTTTCATCGTCCAGCTCTTCGCCTATCTGACCGCGAATATAGGGCACTTCAATACCTTTTATACAATAATGCAAAATATCAGCTGTGATCTCCACATTGTCTATATCGAAAAGGTTCAGTTCCTTTCCCTCATGCAGTACGCGACGAAACAACGCTGTCTCCTTCCGGTCGAACTCCTTTCGCATGGCTTCTACCCTCCAAATATCCCGAAAGAAATCGGCTCTCAACGTTCCATTACGATATACCACCATTTTTATCGCATCCAGATGGGTCATAATCAGTTCCAGAATTTTCTTATCCGGAGATACCGGCTTGCTTGCCGCTTTCTCCATCTGAGTGGAAAGCATCTCCAGTTCCGACTCAACCACAGCCATGTAAATCTGTTCCTTACTCTTAAAGTAAGTGTACAAGGTCCGCCTTCCTTTCTTTGAAGCTTGGGCAATGTCATTCATCGTGGTATCTTCCACCCCCTTCTTCGCAAAAAGTTGTCGGGCAACGTCTACCAATTTGGCTCTCGTCTTTAATACTGTCATCTTTCCTTATTGCACAACTGATAAAAATCTGAGCAAAAGTACTGTTTTTCTTCATACTACACAAATATAAGGTGTCAAATTCATTTGAAAAAAGCCTCTTACCTTTCTTCCTATTTTTCAATTATACGACTTGGAATCTTTATTATTCTAAACAAAAGCAAACCTTTCTATATTTTTCGCATAAAGATTTGTTTATATGGATTTATCTCCGTACCTTTGCACCGCATTTAAGAAATAAACATCGCGGAGTGGAGCAGTTGGTAGCTCGTTGGGCTCATAACCCAAAGGTCGTCTGTTCGAGTCAGGCCTCCGCAACTACAAACAAAACATCGCGGAGTGGAGCAGTTGGTAGCTCGTTGGGCTCATAACCCAAAGGTCGTCTGTTCGAGTCAGGCCTCCGCAACTAGGAGAGAAACTTCAGGTTTCTCTTTTTTATGCCATAATATACCCTAAAAAGGGTATTGCCTCCACTCTCTTTTCCTCCTACCTTTGCCCAAAAGAAAAAAATAAAGCAATTATGGCACAGGTAAAAAAACAACTTACAGAACTTATCGGACATACTCCCCTACTGGAACTTGAACGTTTAGAAAAGGCCCATAATACCCAAGCACGTATTATCGCCAAGTTAGAATACTTCAATCCCGGCGGCAGCGTAAAAGACCGCATTGCATTGGCTATGATTGAAGATGCGGAAAAAAGAGGCCTTTTGAAAGAAGGAGCCACCATCATTGAGCCCACCAGTGGAAATACCGGTGTAGGTCTGGCATGGGTAGCCAGCGTAAAAGGCTACAAAGCCATACTCACCATGCCGGAAACCATGAGTATAGAACGGCAAAACCTGCTGAAAGCGTTAGGAGCGCAACTTGTCCTTACCCCAGGAAGTAAAGGCATGAGCGGAGCCATTGAAAAAGCCAACGAGCTGAGAGACAATATTCCTGGAGCAGTCATCCTGCAACAGTTTGAGAATCCCGCAAATCCTCGTACACATATACATACCACCGCACAGGAAATATGGGAAGACATGGACGGCAAAGTAGATGTATTCATCGCCGGAGTAGGCACAGGAGGAACATTAAGCGGAGTAGGCGAAGGCTTGAAACAGCATAATCCACAAATTGAGATTATCGGTGTAGAACCGGATTCATCCGCCGCTCTTTCAGGAGAGAAACCCGGCATGCACAAGATACAGGGTATCGGTGCCGGATTTATCCCCAAAACATTCAATCGAAATGTAGTAGACAGAATCATCCGCATAACCGATGATGACGCCATCCGTACAGGAAGAGAACTTTCTCTCAAAGAAGGACTGTTAACGGGTATTTCCGCGGGAGCAGCCACCTATGCTGCCCTGCAAGTAGCCTCACAACCGGAGTATGCCGGAAAGAATATCGTAGTACTACTTCCTGATACCGGTGAACGATATTTATCTACAGCACTATTCGCATTTGAAGAATATCCTCTTTAACAAATCAAATACAATATTCTACCGTATTGACAATTCCCGCACGGAGCGCATAACGAATTGCTTCGTGCGCATTGTTTACTTCCAGTTTCCGGAAAATATTCTTACGATGGGTCGCCACCGTATATACACTCAGAAAACGCTCTGCTGCAATCTCTTTTGTACTCTTCCCCAGCGCCATAGCACGTAGAATCTCTTTCTCCGTCTGCGTCAGTGGGGCCATTCTATTTTGCTCCTTTTCTTCCTCACGAAGCAGATCCTTCGCCTTACCACAAACAAATTGACACCCTCCATTCACATCACGCAGACATTGATTCACTTCCGCCAACGGCGCATCCTTCATCAACACATGAAATGACGAGCCCGCAAGCAGCATTCTACGCACAAAATCACGCCCCAACTGGTCACTAAACAATACAAAGTCAGCCTTCGGAAAACGCTCATGCAATACCAGCAACTGTTCCACCGAACAATCAAGCAAGGTATAATCCAGCACCACACATGCTTCAGGATACTCAGCCAACGATTCCGCCAAGGACTTCCAATCCAAAGCTTCCACATAAGCACATACCGGATACAATCCGGCAGCAATAGCCTTCATACCATAACGAGTCACATCTTGGTTATCTGCCAGAATTAATGTTTGCATATAAGTTAAAAAAAGAAAGCTCCGCAAAATTGCGAAGCTTGAAGTGGGCGTTGACGGATTCGAACCGCCGACCCTCTGCTTGTAAGGCAGATGCTCTGAACCAGCTGAGCTAAACGCCCAATAGGGGGAAAGTTGACAATTATATTTCGGTGTGGGCGTTGACGGATTCGAACCGCCGACCCTCTGCTTGTAAGGCAGATGCTCTGAACCAGCTGAGCTAAACGCCCGAATAATCTTTCTTTTTGGAGGTGGGCGTTGACGGATTCGAACCGCCGACCCTCTGCTTGTAAGGCAGATGCTCTGAACCAGCTGAGCTAAACGCCCCAAAAAGAAAAAGCAATGATTTACGAGAAATTCGTTAAGTGGGCGTTGACGGATTCGAACCGCCGACCCTCTGCTTGTAAGGCAGATGCTCTGAACCAGCTGAGCTAAACGCCCGATAGTCTCGTTCTCAATTGCGGTTGCAAAGGTACAACTAAATTTGTAATCTGCAAACTTTTGAGTCGTTTTTTTATCAAAAAGTGAAAAAAGAGCACACCGAAGGAGGTAAAAATCCATCCAGCAAGGAAAATTCGCAAGAAAGAACCCACACAAATCAAATTATTGTACGTAACTTTGCAAGGCTAAAATGAAGGAAAAACAAATGGAAGAAACGTTTGCAAAATACATCAATGTCAACGGAGAACTGATGGACTTATCCCATCCTCAGGTGATGGGCATCCTCAATGTAACCCCCGATTCTTTTTATGCTGACAGCCGTAAACAAGCGGAAGAAGATATTATCAATCGGGTACATCAGATTATAGAGGAGGGAGGCCGCATTATTGACATTGGCGCCTATTCTTCACGCTCAGAAGCCGAAGATGTATCTCCAGAAGAAGAAATGCAACGACTAAAACACGGTTTACAAGTTATCCGAAGAGAGTTCCCTGATGCCATTGTTTCTGTCGACACCTTCCGTGCCGACGTAGCCCGAATGTGCGTAGAAGAATACGGTACGGCAATCATCAATGACATTTCTGCCGGCGACTTGGATGCAAACATGTTTTCCATTGTAGCAAAATTGAAAGTGCCCTACATCATGATGCACATGCAGGGAAATCCACAAAACATGCAAAAGAATCCGCATTACCAGCATCCGGTTAAAGAAATCATCCTTTATTTTGCTGAAAAAATCGAGAAACTCCGGGCAGCAGGCGTAAAAGACCTTATTATAGATCCGGGATTTGGTTTCGGAAAAACCCTGGAGCATAATTATGACATACTGAATAAACTGGAAGAGTTCTCCATATTCCAACTTCCGATACTTGTAGGAGTATCACGCAAATCGATGATTTATAAATTATTGGGAGGGGGACCTAAAAATGCCCTAAACGGAACAACTGCCGTACACGCCATTACCTTGATGAAAGGTGCCAACCTGCTCAGGGTACATGATGTAAAAGCAGCCGTAGAAACCGTCAGGATTTTCAATGCCCTGCAAAACCAATGATTTAAAACACGAACTTCAACATACTTTTAATTATGCCTTTCGACATCTACATACTCAGTTTCAAAGATATACTCGACATTCTGCTGGTAGCCTTTCTGTTATACAAGTCCTACAAGCTGATGAAGTCGTCGGGCTCCATTAATATCTTCATCGGCATCCTGGTATTCATTATCATCTGGGTAATCGTGTCACAGGTACTCCAGATGAGACTATTAGGTTCCATTTTCGACAAACTGGTGAGTGTAGGAGTTATCGCACTTATTGTCTTGTTCCAGGACGAGATACGTCATTTCCTATTGTCATTGGGTTCCAGACACCGCAGCAACAGCCTGTTCCGTTTCCTGAAAGGCAACAAAAAAACGGACACAGAAAAAGAAGACATCATGCCCATTGTGATGGCCTGCCTGAATATGAGTAAAGGAAAGGTAGGAGCACTGATTGTAATAGAAAAGGATTTCCCGTTGGATGACATTGTCCGTACAGGCGACCTGATTGATGCCAATATCAACCAGCGTCTCATTGAAAATATCTTCTTCAAGAACAGCCCGTTGCACGATGGAGCCATGATTATCAGTCACAAACGGATAAAAGCAGCCGGATGCATCCTTCCGGTTTCACACAACCTGGAAATCCCTAAAGAATTAGGACTTCGCCATCGCGCTGCCTTAGGTGTATCACAGGAAACCGATGCCATGGCCATTATTGTATCCGAAGAAACTGGCGGCATTTCCATTGCCTACCACGGACAGTTCCATTTGAAGTTAACGGCAGAAGAACTGGAACGTATGCTGACGGCAGACAACCGAATGTAACTTCAATCCAGCATCAGATTCATATAAGGAGACTTTCCGTCAAACAACAATCGGGTAAGTTCATCGATAGAAACCACTTGATAAGTCCGCTCTTTCAATTCACCTCTGGAATATATCCCTCCTTCCAAGTTATGCCAACCGTTATTTTGCGGAAGAGCCTCATCTCCTTCTACTTTAAAATAATGGTTTCCAGTCCATATTCCTGCCAACAATCTGAACAATGCTTCTACATGAATGATTCTTGCCATCCCCAACTCATAAGGCTGACTCTCGGAGCAAGAATCGCATTCCAACTCCATTACACCGTAATGAGAAGACAACCCACGCAGCATAGCGTGTTCAACGGTCTTATCCCTGCATACCACTTCCTTGATTATCAGTTTTTCCTCATCTGGCAAACAGAAGCAAAGTCCTTGCAGCTCATCTTCCTCTACAGCTCCCCACAACTGACCTCCCGACAAAAGTAAATCCGCCAATATGATGTGGAAATCTTCCCAATTATGCTGTATGCGGTTTTCACAATCAGCCTGAAAATGGTCATAAAAACGGAAAGCAGCCCCGCACAAAGTACTTTCAGGGGAGATTTCAACCAATTTCCACCGATTGAAAAAGTTTCCAACAGGCAAACAAGAAGCTGTTAATAACTTTTTTCTCCGTTGAAAACAAAGAGTATACCCCGAACGAGCATAGTAACCTTTCAACCACTCTTCCGCAGGTATCAAAGTGGAGAACAGAACCCCTTCCCGAAACATACTCTGATGAGCCTGGGCCAGCAACTTCCGCATCACTCCCCGCTCTCGATATGCCGGATGCGTACAAGCGCCCGAAATATAAGCAACCGGCACACTCATGCCTTCATACGTCAACCGATACGGAATACGTTGCAAAGCAGCTATTACCTGCCCGTCCGATTCCATATACTCATTCAGGGAATCAGCATAGCGGCAACCGAAATAAAGATTCATGAACGCTTCCGAGTCATGAAAACAAGTTGCCCATAACCTTCTGACCTGCTCTTTCACACTCATTTCAACTCCGCCATGTATTTTTCAAGAATCACTTCCGGCTGATAAGAAAGCTTGGCTTTCCGGAGCCCTTCCAATCCCAAGTCTTCCTCCCGGTTGATATAGATGTACTGTGAAGGAATATGATTGGCAAACTCATAATTAATCATGGCATACGCTCCCTCTACAGCCGTATTGGCTTTTTCCACACACGTATCGAAAGTCGTTTGGTTGATGGGGGTCCCAAAAGTAAAGGCCACAATCTCATCCTCCACATAAAGCACTCCTCCAATCACATCCAATTGCTCCAAATGCTGCAAAGCAGCCGTCATGGAGCGACGTTCGCTCTCCAAGGCCTGATTCTCCGCACAATTATTCGCCCGACACCACTGAGTTTCCAGTTCCAAACATGCGGGAGTCAAGTCGGAAGTCAAAGGTTTATATGTATAATTCGGATAATTACTCCTGAACTTATTCAGATGATTTCGTTTAGGCTGAAACTTTTTTCCTTTCAATGTGGACAAGTCGGAACGCAGATAAATGTAATCAGCGTAATCCCGGTCGGATACAAAATTAAACCGATCCGGGAAAGCATTTTCCAGCTCTGCACGCATATTGACACATACACCTAGCAAACGGAAAGGAGCGCCTTGACTTTTTGCATCTTCCATCAACACCTCAATCACCGGACGAATATCACTTCCTTCACCTACAGGCATCATATAGGCCAGCTGTCCGTCTACATAGAAACGAAACAGCAAAAAGCCATTCATTTCTGCAATCTCCGTCTGATACAGGAAACGCCAGCTGTACAGATTCACAAACGACAAATCACAATTACGCCGTGGACTGCACAACGTATATTTCTGTACAGTTTCCTTATCACTCAGGTCTATCGGTTTAAATGCTATCATATAGGTGTTTCTTTTTGTTTCGAACAAATACTTACATCT
>NZ_JBBKBF010000012.1:0-78231 GCF_037892625.1 Phocaeicola sp. ICN-14070
CCTTGTTACTGTAGATGCAAATAGAATACAAAAAAGAAGTCCTGGCATTTTGAGTTGAGGTGCCAGGACTTCTTTTTTTGCCTTTTTCCTTGAAAAGGGTTATTTGTGCTGCATGGCCTGTTGGCTAAAAGGTCTTGCAGTTTCTGTTATATTGTGGTTATTGTTCAACTCCAAGAACTGGGTACCTGTCCACCACAATATATTCATGACGATTACAGCCAATATAATGGTGAAAGCTGTAATTTTTGCTTCCAGCTGTTTACTGGAAATTCTTTTTGAATTTTCTTTTCCCATCTCGGTACTGTTCACTAACCTTATTTTTTCCATATAGTAATTATAGTCTTATTGTTTCTTGTTGTTTGTATAATAAATGAAACATAGATGTAATTACTGCATGGAGATGATAAATTTTTTCAGAAAAAGTTGTGACTTTTTGTTTTACGCGGTTAGGAATGGTCTCAGTACTTCCTAAAAAGTACCGTAGTACTGCCGGGGAAGTACTTCAGTACTTGCTTGAAAGTACTATAGTACTTCTTAAGAAGTACTGGGGGTGAATAAGGCATTGTAAACTAATTTGTTAGTTTACGTAAACTGTCTTGAAGTACTTTTCGAACAACTCTTTCGCTTCGTCCAATTGAACTTGCGTGTTGAGTTTCACATCCTTCAACTGATAGTCCAGTTTCATAGCTTCGTATTTGTGTACGCCTAAGGTGTGATAGGGAAGTATTTCAACCCGTTCAATCATGCGATAATTTTTGAAATGTTCACCAAGTGCTTCTATGTCTTCTTTAAAATAACTGTATTTCTGTACCAATACATAGCGCAGCCAGAACGGTTTCTGATTTTCTTCAAGCCAAGCAGCAGTTTTCAGGGTCTGTGCATTGCTTCTGGCAGTGAGTGCTTTATGGCGTTCGTCATTAAATTCTTTTACGTCAAGCAGAACGAGGTCTGCCAGCGAAAGCAGTTCCTTTACATCTTCGTTCCAGATTCCTCCATTTGTGTCCACGCAGGTATGAATGCCCGCTTCTTTCAGCATGCGGAATAAGGGAACCAAGGCTTTGGCCTGAAAAGTCGGTTCTCCTCCACTAAAAGTAATACCTCCTTTTTTCCCGAAAAAAGGTTTCTGACTTACAGCCATCTTGAGAATCTCTTCGGGAGCGGTTTCTTTACTTTCTCCTTTGGCGTCAATGGTATCGGGGTTGGCACAATAAAGGCATCGGAAATTACAGCCTTGCAAGAAAACAACGAGACGTATTCCCGGACCGTCGTAAGTGCCTAATGATTCGTATGAATGTACTCTAATCATGATAGGATAAAAATAATAGACACAAACTACCAGACTGAAATCCGGGTAGTTTGTGTCCAGTTAAAATTATATACTCTTTATGCAAGAATTACATGCGTTCGTGGAAGCTGCGTGAAATTACTTCCAGCTGATGCTCACGGCTCAGTTTGATGAAGTTCACTGCATAACCAGATACACGAATTGTCAGCTGAGGATATTTTTCCGGATGCTCCATGGCATCTTCCAGCATTTCCCGGTTCAATACGTTTACGTTCAGGTGGTGTGCACCTTTCACGAAGTAACCGTCCATCATCGTTACCAGGTTCTCGATACGGTTTTCCATATCTACTCCCAAAGATTTCGGTACGATAGAGAAGGTGTTACTGATACCATCCTGTGAGTCGCGGTAGCGCAATTTAGCTACAGAACTCAGAGAAGCAATGGCACCGTTCTTGTCGCGTCCGTGCATCGGGTTGGCTCCAGGAGCGAATGCCACACCTTTGGCACGGCCATCGGGAGTTGCACCGGTTTTCTTACCATACATCACATTTGAAGTAATGGTCAGGATAGACAAGGTCGGTTTGGCATTCTTGTAAACCGGCAATTTCTTCAGCTCTTCGTCGAAGTAGTAAATCAAGTCTACAGCCAGGTGGTCTACACGGTCATCGTCATTTCCGAAGCAAGGGAATTCACCTTCGATGTCGAATCCTTCTGTCAGTCCGATGTCGTTACGACGAGCTGTTACCTTCGCATGCTTGATGGCAGAAAGTGAATCCACAGCGATAGACATACCTGCTACACCGTAAGCCAGGTTGATGACCGGATCAGTATCTACGAAAGCCATCTGAGCCTTTTCGTAATAATACTTGTCGTGCATGTAGTGGATGATGTTCATGGCTTCGTTGTACACGCGTGCCATTTCTTTCAGCACTTTCTTATAGTTGGCAAGCACTTCTTCAAAGTTCAATACATCACCGCTCAATGCCGGAATATCCTTCACCATCAGTGTACCGGTGTTTTCACAGCGTCCGCCGTTGATAGCCAGCAGCAATGCCTTGGCCAGGTTACAGCGTGCACCGAAGAACTGGATGTGACGGCCGATGTCCTGATAAGATACACAGCAAGCGATACCGTAGTCGTCAGAGTTACGTACTTCACGCATCAGGTCGTCGTTCTCGTACTGGATAGAAGATGTATCGATAGAAACCTGTGCACAGAAGTTCTTGAAACCTTCCGGCAGTTCCGGGCTCCACAGCACGGTCAAGTTAGGTTCTGGTGAAGGGCCGAGGTTGTACAATGTCTGCAAGAAACGGAATGAAGTCTTGGTTACTTTTGTACGTCCGTCGTTGAAGCGTCCACCGATGGATTCTGTAACCCATGTCGGATCACCGGCAAAGATGTCAGTATAAGCCTGCATACGCAAGTGGCGTACCATACGCAGTTTGATGACAAACTGGTCAATCAATTCCTGAGCGTGTGCTTCATCAATCAGGCCATGAGCCATATCGTATTCAATATAGATATCCAGGAAAGACGATACGTTACCCAATGACATGGCAGCACCATCCTGTTCTTTTACAGCAGCCAGGTAAGCCATATATACCCACTGAACAGCTTCCTGCGCATTGTGAGCCGGACGTCCCAGTTCAAGACCGTATTGCTCTCCCATGACCTTGATTTCCTTCAGCGCCTTAATCTGCTCAGCTACTTCTTCGCGAAGGCGGATACGGGCATCGGTCATTGGGCCTGTCAGATGACGTAAATCATTCTGTTTAGCTTCAATCAGTCTGTCCAGACCGTACAGTGCCAGACGACGGTAGTCACCGATGATTCGTCCACGTGCATAGTTGTCAGGAAGTCCTGTCAAGAAACCAAGTGAGCGGAAAGAACGGATTTCTTCTGTGTATGCATCGAAAACCCCATCGTTATGAGTTTTGCGATAATGAGTGAAAATATCTTTAACCTTCGGGTCAACTTCTACTACGTTTTCACGGCAAGCTTTTTCTACTACCTTGATACCTCCAAAAGGTTTGATTGCGCGGCGCAACACTTCGTCAGTCTGCAAGCCGACAATAACTTCGTTTTCCTTATCAATATATCCCGGTGCGAAAGAAGTGATGGTTGATACTGTGGACGGATCGAGTGAGCGTACACCATTGTTTGCACGTTCTTCAGCTAGCGCTTCCAAACATTTGTTCCAAACAGCTTTTGTACGTTCAGTAGGACCGACCAGGAATGAAGCGTCGCCCTCGTAAGGCGTAATGTTTGTCTTTACGAAATCGGTGACGTTGATTTCATGGTTCCAACGACCTTCTTTAAAATTCATTGCCATAAATTTGAAATATTAAAAAGTTATGTAAATGTGGTTTTCTAAACCGAGTGCAAAGGTAGTGAAAAACCTTGTTTTGTACAATACCTAGTTTGTGGTATATTATCATTTTGCATTAATTACAAAGTGGTATAAGATTTAGAATAAAGCTGGAAGTAAAATGTGTTTGTGAAAAAATCTCGGCAAAAGTTTGCACAACTCAAAAACTCGCTCTATCTTTGCACCGCATTTGAGAGAAAATGCGTTCCCAAAGAAGATTGGAAGTTTGGGTGAGTGGCTGAAACCAGCAGTTTGCTAAACTGCCGTACGGGTAACCGTACCGGGGGTTCGAATCCCCCAGCTTCCGCTTCGGTTGAGAAAAGAGAATGGCGCTTTCGTCTAGTGGCCTAGGACGCGGCCCTCTCACGGCTGAAACACGGGTTCGATTCCCGTATGCGCTACAGTCGGCTACTGGAAGTTTGGGTGAGTGGCTGAAACCAGCAGTTTGCTAAACTGCCGTACGGGTAACCGTACCGGGGGTTCGAATCCCCCAGCTTCCGCTTTTGTTATAGAACTCCGCTAATTGGCGGAGTTTTTTTGTGTCCTTTTGTAGGCTAATTATAATAGAAATGTTTGAAAATTTGCTATATTTGCCATATATAGAATATTTCTATGATTTGGATAGATGCTTTGTTTAACCTTATGTTTAAGCAGTTTTTGGAATAACATAGGTTCCTTGTGGTTTGTCGATTGAATTGTATTAATCTTTTATTTTTATCAATATGCTAAACAAGCAAATTATAGCTTTATGTACGGCTCTTTGTTGTTCGGTTGCGCCTGCCATTAGTCAGACACCGGAAAAAACGCAGCAGGATGCTATGAAAGAAAAAAGGATGGAGTGGTTCTCAAATGCTAAGTTGGGTATTTTTATTCATTGGGGTATTTATTCGGTGAAGGGGGTTTCCGAAAGCTGGTCTTTCTTCAATAAGTACCTGCCTTATGAGGAATATATGAGTCAAAAAGATGGTTTTACTGCCTCAAAATACGACCCTAAGGCTTGGGTGGACTTGATTAAAGAAAGTGGAGCCCGTTATACGGTGATTACAACGAAGCATCATGATGGGATGGCTTTATGGGATACAAAAGCGGGTGAGCTGAGTACGGTTAAGTGTACACCGGCTAAAAGAGATTTAATCAGTCCATTTGTAAAGGAGGTCCGCAAGCAGGGATTGAAGTTGGGATTCTATTATTCCTTGTTGGACTGGTCACATCCTGATTATCCGAACATGACACGTACGGAGGTGCGTTATACGAATGACCCTGTACGTTGGCAGCGCTTCGTGGATTTTAATATGGCACAATTGGCAGAGTTGAACAAGACTTGGAAGCCGGACTTGTATTGGTTCGATGGAGATTGGGAGCAAACTGCGGAGGCATGGAACTCTAAAGGAATTGTAGATTTGCTTCGGTCGGACAATAAGAATGTGATCATCAACTCACGTATTCAGGGATATGGTGATTATGCTACGCCAGAGCAAGGTGTTCCTATTGTGCGTCCTGAGGATAAATATTGGGAGTTGTGCATGACCATGAATGATTCTTGGGGCTACCAACATACAGATTCCAACTATAAATCACCCTATATTTTATTACGGACTTTTGTGGATTGCCTGAGCATGGGAGGTAATTTGTTACTGGATATCGGACCGAAAGAGGACGGTACAATTCCAGAAGAGCAGGTAGCTATTTTGAAAGAGTTCGGGCGTTGGACGAAAAAGCACAAGGAGGCGATTTATGATACCCGTGCCGGTATTCCAGCAGAACACTTCCAGGGATATACAACACTGAATAAAGGGGGAGATATCTTGTATCTTTACTTACCTTATAAGCCTAATGGCCCCATTGAAGTGAAAGGGCTGATGAATAAAGTCAACCGGGTATGGGTAGTAGGTAATGGTTCCATGTTGTCTTATAAGGTATATAATAAGAACTATTGGAGTGAGGTGCCTGGTAATCTTTATATTGATGTGCCCGATCATGTGCTTGATTCACAAATTACAGTAATTGCCGTATTGTTGGACGGACCGGTCAAATTGTATCGGGGAGCGGGACAAGTTATTGAAAGTAATTAATGAAAAAAACTGATTATGAGAAAACAATTGATAGGTAGTTTGTTTGCATTTGCAATGGCAGGACAGCTCTGGGGGCAGGGGTTGTATGAAAAGTATGAACGTATGCTGACGCTTCCCGAAGGCTATGTATGCTATCGTGTGGATGGAAAAATTAAAGTAGATGGAAAACTGAATGAGGCAGACTGGCAAAAGGCGCAGTCCACTTCTTCTTTTGTAGATATAAGTGGGGAAGGATTTGCCAAACCTTGTTATGATACTTCTGCCAAAATGTTGTGGGATGATAATTATCTCTATGTAGGAGCCGTGTTGCAGGAGGATGACATCAAGGCGAAACTCAGTCAGCGGGATACGATTATCTATTATGACAATGACTTTGAAGTTTTCCTGGATCCGGATGGAGACGGGCAGAATTACTTTGAAATAGAAACCAATGCGAAGGGAGTTATTTTTGACTTGATGCTGGACAAACCTTACCGTTCGGGGGGTAATTTTATGATTCAGTGGGATTGTCCGGGACTTCAGCTGGCTATTCATCGTGAAGGAACCTTGAACAAGTCGAAAGATAAGGACAAACAGTGGAGTGTGGAGATGGCTATTCCTCATAAAGCGTTGACAGTGAATTTCTCCAATCCGGCTCAGGCTGGAAACTGCTGGCGTATCAACTTCTCACGTGTACAGTGGTTGAAGCCTGGACAGCGTGAAGAAAACTGGGTATGGATGCCTACCGGACGCATCGATATGCATATGCCCGACAGATGGGGGTTCTTGTATCTGTCGGATAAGGTGGTAGGAAAGGGTACTGATTCCTTCAAGTATCCTTACAATATGGCTGCCTATAAGTTGCTTTGGGCTATGTTCTATGCACAATTGGATAATTATGCCAAGGAGAAAAATTACATTCGTTCCAAAGAGAATTTCTTCCTGACCGAGGCGGAATTGAAGGACTTGCCCGCTGGTGCTGAAATCTTGGTAGAGGCTATACAGCGTACATTCTGTATGTCAGTAAGCGTGCCTGAAGAAAAAGTACGTTATGTGGTAGACCATAACGGTAGGTTTACTCGTGAAGCCATTACTCCCCGTCAGGTAAAGAACTGGGTATGGATGCGCATTAATAAGGAAAAGGGAGATGCGTACTATAAGAAATACTTTGCTCTGATGAAAGAATGCGGCATCAGTGGAGTCATGTTTGAAGGCTATGATGAGGCTACTTACCGGATATGTAAGGAAGCGGGTCTGGAGGCGCATTATTGGAAATGGACCATGAACCGTAGAGAAGTGCGTGAGACACATTCCGACTGGTTTGCCGTGAACCGTAAAGGGGAGTCATGCTATGACAAACCTGCTTATGTAGATTATTACCGCTTCTTGTGTCCGAACCATGAAGGTGTGGCTGAATATTTGGCTGCAGATTACCTGAAAGAAGCGAATCTGCTTTATGTGGATGGAGTGCATTTGGATTATGTGCGTTTCCCAGATGTAGTGTTACCGGTGAGCTTGTGGAAGAATTACGGAATTGAGCAGACTTCTGAATTGCCGGAATATGATTATTGTTATTGTGAGGTATGCCGGAAGATGTTTAGGGAGCAGACCGGAAAAGACCCGCTGGAATTGAAGTATCCGATGGAAGACCAGTCATGGATAAATTTCCGTCTGGATGCCATTACACGTGTGGTCAATAAGATTACGCAGACCATCAAGGCAGATGGCAAACGTATCTCTGCTGCGGTATTCCCGGGACCTTCTATGGCTCGCAAAATGGTGCGTCAGGATTGGGGACAGTGGTCGCTCGATGCATACTTCCCGATGATTTACAATGGTTTTTATTATGAAGGACCGGAGTGGATTGGACGTTCGGTGAAGGAAAGTGTACAGACGATTAATGGCCGGGCTAAAATTTATGCCGGATTGATGTTCCCTGATATTAAGAAAACTTTTGAGCAGGCATTGGATGAGGCTTTCAATAATGGAGCTTCAGGGGTTTCCTTCTTTGACGGGCCGGACGAAGAGTATTTGCATAAGTTTAAGGCTTATTTGGATAAAAGAGGTTTTGAAGTAGCAAAATAATAAAATGAGTATATGAAGATAGTTAGTATGTTTGTTTCCTTATTCGTGGCGTTGAACGTATGTGCGGCAGGACATAAGGAACTTCCTGCAAAAGGAGATTTGAATTTGACGGTATTTGACAAGGAGAATATTCATTTTGTACCAGATACCTATGCAGGGTATTCTACAGCGGGTGCGGATGGAGTTATTCACCTGGTGAACGGTCGTATTATTTTGAAGAAGATTCAGGTTCCCGATTACCAGCGGGATGTGACAGTCAGCTTGAAGGTGACCGTAGCCTCTAATGGTGACCGTTGGGATAAGTCCGGTTCTTGTTTTGTGCTTCCCAAGAATTCGGCTGTGAATTTGCTGAGTATTGCACAGGGAAAGAGAAAATTTCCGGAAATAGACAGTTTGAAACTGGAAAATATGATTGGAATTGTACCGGGAAAGGACTATTTGCCTACAATAGAGCTGATGCGTTTCATGACACCTTTCGGGGTAGGGCATTTCAGTGAAGATGATGATTCTTTGTCCAGCAAGCGTCGTCCGGTTTATATTCCTAAGTGGGAGAAATGTGTGCAATGGGAGCAGGACATTACCGATTTATATTCGGCCCTTAAAGGTGAAGTGTATGTCGGTATCTTTATTGACACGTGGACAAAAGAAGGGTATGTGGCCAGCATGGAGTTGAAAATCAAGGAAACTCCGGTAACATGTGAAAAGCTTGTCCGCCGTCATGTGGAACCTCTGATGAATACGGTATATTATATCGGTCAGTCTTATCCGGACATTTTTGCCCGTAAATCTGTTTCTACTGATTTTGTGCTTCCGAAGAACGCGAAGAATGTGCGTTTGAAATACATTGTAACCGGTCATGGAGGCCATTCCGGTGGTGATGAATTTGTGCAGAAGCGCAATATTCTTTCCGTGGATGGAAAAGAGGTTTATAGTTTTGTTCCTTGGAGAGATGACTGTGCTTCTTTCCGTCGTTTCAATCCGGCTACTGGTGTCTGGCTTATCAAACGTCTGGCGGCCTATATTAGTGAAGATGGTTATAAGACCAAGGAGGTAGAGGAACCATTGGCATCTTCTGATTTATCGCGTTCTAACTGGTGTCCCGGGTCGGATGTATTGCCGGAGGTAATTGAGCTTCCAGACTTGCAAGCAGGAAAGCACACATTTACTGTCAGCATACCTGAAGCCCAGCCTGTAAATAAGGATGAATTGAATCATTGGCTGGTGTCTGCTTATCTGGTATGGGAAGAATGAGACTGTGTTTGAATCATAGATGATTGTATAAAAAAAGTTCGCCAGATTCTTTTACGGAGTCTGGCGAACTTTTTTATACAATCCATTATTTGGAGTGTGAAGAAACGAATGATGGAATCAGCTGGATACGTTTTCCAAAGAGTGGTGTTTTTACAGGCGGGAGTGCCTTGAAGTGTGGGGAAGCCGCACTACGGCTGTGTACACCGTTAGTTTCGTATGAACGTCCGGCTTCCATAAGTGCCTGTTTCAAGAGAGGCTCGTTGACGTCTCCTATTTGATAAGCCTGTATCGGGTCATCCTCAATTTGGATATCCGGGATGAGTCCATCAGGCATACAGGGAGTTTTTCCATCGGCATTCTGGTAAATGCTGACCATTACATAGATTCCCCAGTTCTTCAGTTCTTGTGGGCATTTCTCGTACATCTCTTCTGCGCTGAGCATCCACCCAGTGCAGTACTTGCCGTGTGTCTGTGTGCCGATGAGTCGAACGTTTGTATAAGGCATTAGTCCGCCAAGCAGTGCTTCGGATGCGGATGCCGATCCGGAGCCGATTAATCCGTAGATTTTTTTCAATCCGATGTTGGCATCTTTGGTGCTTGCATTGACTTCCACTTCCGGATAATTGAATTCTGTGGTGAAACGGGTTTCCAGATTTTCTCCTTGTTTCTGGTAGATTTCGCTCAAATAGCTGTTGTAGATTTCTTTTTCGAATACTTTCTTGCTGCTGACAGCTTCTTGCGGAGCAAACATGGAGGCTAACACATTTTCAGTAATAACATAACCTCCTCCGTTGTACCGGAGGTCTAAAACCAGTTCCTCTATACCTTCTGCTTTAAACTTTTTCCCAATTTCAATCAGTGGATTGATGGATTTCAGGTCAAATCCGGTATAGACCAGATAGCCCACTTTTTTCCCGTTAAACTCATATATGGAGTCACAGATGATGGGATTCTCGTACATGTTGACGGCTGTTAGCTCTATTGACTTGTTCTGGCTGACGATGGTATTTTCTTTCAGTTCTCCGAGGGAAACCTTTAAGGTAGGTTTGTAGTATAAATCCGCATAGTTGTCGGGGGTGATTTTTTCATCGTTTATAGAAAGGATAATGTTTCCTCGTTTAAATCCTGCTTTTGCGGCAGGAGTCCCTTCATGAACGAAGTTTACTACTGCTACATATTGATTCGTTTCTTTTTCTACCAGGTAAAAGGTCAGATTCCATCCAAATGTAGTCGAAACACCTTCCACACTGCTGTTGAAGGAAGCCATGTCATCGGTGAGCATGGACCATTTGTCAATGTATTTATCCCCTTGGTGGTACCTTATCCGGTCAACGGTGCCGATTGGGTCATTGTTGGTCTCGATGTTCCAGTTGTCCAGGTCACTACTGATTTCCTTATTCCAGTAATAGTAGGTACTCATAGCTTCCTTGCCGAACATGTTGGCATAATAGAGTTCTGTGGGGTTCTTCGATGTGGGATTCTGATCACCTTCTCCGTTTGTCGGTTTTGGATTTTCTTCCGAACATCCGGTTAGTACGGCTCCTCCCAATAGAGTGGAAAGCAGTAGCCATGATAGTTTTTTGTTCATAGTTTAATTTTTGAGAATTAGTACAAGGTTTTAGACTAACAAATATAAGTAATTTCTTTTGGTTTTGTTGTTTGAATAATATAGAATTTGTTTGTAATAAATTTTTAGCTTTTGAAATAATACAAATTTATGGTTGACGGTTAATTTTGTATAAATATTGACAGGTACTATTTATTACTCTAAATATATAATATATTTGCAATTGGTAAACCAATACAGATTAAAAATTATTTGATTATGGAAAATATTAGAATAAAAATCCTGCTTATCTTATATGTTTTCTGCCCTTTTTATTATAGCTGTAATTCTTTAATTGCTTGTAATAGTGAGATTGTTGATAAAACGGAAATCTTAAAGACGGGAGATTACATGTCTTGTGGAGATTATCTATGGATATATAAAATTGACCTTAAATGTAAAATTGGTCAACCTGATTTGGCGGAGATTTATATTAAAAATGACACTCCATTTTTGATTCATAGTTACAATCTTGAAAAAACAACTAATAATAGTGGTTTGAGAATAGAAGTGTTGATAAGAAAAGACCAACTGACAGATTCGTTAAGTTTGAAGAAGTATAATTTAGTGTTTAGTGTTGTTTCTGGAGATTCAATAAATATTACAGATACTTGTAAAGTTCACTATCCATTGCCAAAGCATCCAAGATTATTGGTAAAAAGTAATGAAATAGATGACTTGAAAGAGCGATTTACACATCCGGATTTTGACGAACTCCGGTGTACGTTTAACAGGCAAAAATCCTATGAGATAGATGGAGTGGTTTTTACAGATAAGCCTGATGAAAAAGTGCGGCAAAAAATGGAAGCACTAGCTTTGTCTTATCTGCTTACTACCAATAAACAAGATGGTTTACAAGCTGTGAAAGTTGCGTTAAATTATTTATCCTCGTATTCAGCTCATCGCAAGACTGTACAAAAAGATTATCATTATAATCTTCAAACGTATGAAGCTATTTTTGGAGCGGCAATGGTGTATGATTGGTGTTATGATTTGCTTTCTTTTGATGATAAGCGCAATCTGATAAAATATATGAAACAAGTTTGCAGGCTTACTGAATATGGAATACCTGATGGGAGTAAAAAACAGTATTTGTCTGGGCATTATGGAGAGTATGCGCCTACAGTGTCTTTGGCTATGGGAATAGCTATATTTGATGAAGAACAAGATTTGTTTGAGATGGCATATAAGGAGCAGACCGAAGGGTTTGCTCCATCAAGAAACAGAATGATACCATCAGAAACTCATCATCAGGGAGCACAATATATACATGTAAGAGGTTCTAATGAATTGCTTCAACATTTTATTTTGACTAAGTTAAATGCAAGTCCTTATAATCCGGATATATTTAAAATGGCTTATAGGTCTGTTTATGGAATGATACCTCAGGCTTCAGATATGGATGGAATGCCGGAAGGAGATTGTCATAATCATGTAGAGATGGGAAACAGTCAATTATTTTACTTGTCAGCAAATTTGTCGGGAGATTCTTTTCTGCAGGATATTTCTCGTAAGATGATTATGAAATCTGCTCATCAAAGTGCCAGGGTTTTTATATATCATAATCCGGGCTTTCCATCTTGTCCGATTACTAAAGCTCCACTGTCAAGATTTTTTCCGTCTCCTGCGGGTATTATGATTGCTCGTACAGGTTGGGATATGGGGAAAACAGATTATGACTCAGAAACTATGGTTGTGTTGATGAATATGCGTGAATATTCTACTCAAAATCATAATCACATGGATTTAGGTCATTTTAGTATTTATTATAAAGGTCATCTTGCGCTTGATTCTGGTATTTATCAAGGAAAGGATGCCGATAACGGTTGGGGAAAAGAGAATTACGTTAACTATTATTCTCGGACCATAGCACATAACTCATTGCTTATTTATGACCCTGATGAGCCTAAACCCGTTGGAGGATGGAAAGAAAAAGCTAAAGCCAGAGATGGGGGGCAGTTTTTTAAATCTTCTAAAGCATGGGATAATAGTGAGGAAATGTTTAAGGCAGGCCCTTCGGCTGCTATTCTGGCGCATGAGATAGCTTCGGGTGATGTACCAGATTATACCTATTTCAAAGGAGATATTACAGGAGCTTATAAAGTTCCTTCTTTTTTAGCTGATTATCCGTCGAAGGTGGAGCAAGTAAGGCGGAGTTTTGTATTTTTAAATCATAAAACCAAAGGTATGCCAGGAAGTCTGATTGTTTTAGACTGGGTAATATCGTCTAATCCTTCTTTTAAAAAAACGTGGCTTCTTCATACTCAGCATAAACCAGAAATAAAAGGAGGTATGATTTTCAGTACAAATACTCAAAGAGGGAGAAATGGAAAACTGGTTACGACTGTTTTATTGCCAGAAAGCGACAATGCCGATATAACGCTAGTAGGTGGTTCTGGAAAAGAATATTGGGTTGATGGATATAATTATGGGACAGTAAGTCAGGAGGATGCAGGCAGATGGAGAGTTGAGCTTTCACCTAAAAAAGCATCGAAGGTTGATAACTTTTTGAATGTACTTCAGGTGATGGAAGTCAATAAAACTCCCATGAAGATAAAGAAGTCTTATTCGAAAGAGGGTAAATATGTTGCGGTAGAAATAGGAAACAATATAGTTGCTCAGAATTTAGCGCTTGGTATAAATGATGAAGAGATTACTTTAAGCATAGGTAAAGATTCTAAGTTGTATAAAGTGATAATTACTGATTTGAAAGGAGGATTATGGAATGTTCAGTGTGGTTTGGAAAAATTTACAGTAAAAGCTTCTGTTAATGGAGTATTGGCATTTGAAAGTAGGGGAGGAGATATTCATATTTACAGATAAAAGATTCGTATGTAGATCAAATAGAGATGTCGCTTTTATAGGTGTTAAGATTGGTTTTAGGGTGAGATGGGAGTGTATCGTTGTGTGCATTCCCATTTTTTATGGTGACGTAATACGATTGCATATGATTGACTATACAAAAATACCTCGACACGTAGCTGTCAATATCTTGACACGAACGTGACGAGATATCATCACGAACGTGTCAAGACCTCGTCACGTTCGTGTCGAGGCAAATTGAAAAATGCAATTTTCATTAATTTCTGAGGGAATATTAATTTTCTGTAGAGAAGTTGGGAAATGTTCCAGCAGAAAGCTTGATATTATTCATGTTGTGAGTAGATGAAATATCCAGTGGCTTTGTCTGGGATATTATAAGATGGAATATGTCATTTGAAATTTTTCCAAATATGTTGTTGCTGTTCCATGAGATTTCTGCTTCAGGAGATGAAGACTCGTATTTTATTACATAGCTGTTGGAATCTATCGCAATAATTGTATTGTGGTTGATTTGAGTGCTTATAGGAGCTAGGGATTGTGATGAAGTCCCTTTGTAATTAATGTGCATGGATAACTTACAATCTAAGAATATGTTATCTCTGATAATGGCATTTTTGACAGGGGCATAACCATTCAATGGATTATTTTCTTGTCCTCGTACGATGCATAGTGCAGATTTGTAACCTTCTCCTCCCAAGGTCTCAAATCGGTTATTTTCTACTACGTGATTTTCACCAATGATACGTACACCTCCGGTTTGACTTATATTGTTTCCGATAAAATAATTTCCGGTTACAAGACAGTCATTGCCATGACGCAGAGTTAAAGTTCCTTTGCATTCGTAAAATCCATTGTCGCTATATGTATTCTTGCAACTTTTATTGGATATAATTTCTGCCATTTCACCATGGCAGTGATAGAAATAGTTTGAATCAACCAGGCAATATGCGTTTTGCAAAGAATGGCTGCTGTCGCCGATACGAATTATTTCTTGTCCGTTGATAGGGGATTTTCCTTTGTCGTATAAGGTTACTGGACGTGAAAAATAATTGTGACTGATGTGGTGGTATGCTTCCTTTCCTTCTTCCAGCCAAACTACACATAGGGCACCAATGTTCCTTTTGTCATTAAAGGTGCAATGTGAAATAGAATTGTGTGTTCCGTAAATTGAAATCCATTTTGAATCATTCTCTGTATCTTCTTGTGTTTCAAAACCTGTGATGGCGCAATTCTCGAGAGAGCAGAATGAAGCATTTTTATCGAACTTTACGACGAAGGTTTGCTTGTTTTCCGGATTTTCCCATGTAAATCCGTTGACTTTTAGGTAACTTCCATTCAGGGTGAGTGATGAATTTCCAATGAATTTTACTTGCCCAGGTTTTTCTGCGATTAGTGTGACAGGTTGTCCTTCTGCGCCATTTCCCGAGAAATAGATGTTTTGTGAATGATATGTTCCATTTTTGATGGCAATTGTCATCCCTGGTTTTATGGAAATTTGGGTTAATTGTGACAAATTCTCTATCAATATATCATATTCTTTTTGAGTATTTGTTTCATCTTCATTGTCTGGTTTTGTATTTTCTTGTGGAGGAGTGTTGTTGTTTCCCTGTGTAACCTCTTCTTTAGGTGAGGCACAGCTGCAGATTGTAAATGCTGCAATGAAAATAGTGGAGATTGTTTTTTTCATATTGATGATAGTTCAAATAAAGTCCGAGCAAACAAAATGGTTTACCCGGACTTTCACATTAAAAACCTAAATACACAACGCTATGATGAGTTTACTTTTGGAAGTAGCAATTGAAAGTGACACTACTTGTTTTACTCATGTCCTTAGCTTCTAACTCAGAAGTTTTCAAGGCATGGATGAACCCTATTTTTTCAGGTTGTTCTTCAGAGTCATATAATACGAATAATATTACATTCTTATCTGTTGTGTTCCACTCTGGGTATTTAAAATCAGATGTAGAAGAATTTTCTCCTTTAAGTGTATCTACAATATCTTTAGGATTCATAGAGAAGATTGTAATTAAATCGTTTTCATTGGCATTGATTATTTGTTCTTTATAATTAGTATCTTCTACGGGATAATATTTGACTATATTTTTAGCTCCTGTTGTTTCTAATGCTGTAACGTCGCATTTGAAGTTTCTAAATTTGTTTGCTCCACTGTTTGGGTTCCCAAATATTAAAGTACTACTTGAATAATCGATATACAGATGGAATTTGTCATTTTCAGCTAATGACCCCATTCCAGCAATGTCGCATGCCGTAAATGCTTCTCCTGTAATTGCGTTAAAGAACGACTGTAATCCACTTGCACGAGCACCTAACAAAATGTTTTTGTGTGCATAGTATTTTGTGTCCTTTATGGTAAAGCCGGAAACAATTTCCATGGTTTTATTTCCGTAATAGATAGCTTGTAGTGTAACCTGAGTATCTCTATCAACTTGTGGTAATGTGACAGAAATAGAGGTCTCAGATTTTGCGATAGTAAGTTCAGTATCATTGTTCATGATAACTTTATCAATGACGTGTAAATTCTGTCCGGTAAAGACTATTGCTGTTCCTTCGCTACCTTCTGATGGCTTTTCTACATCAAATACTGGATCTGGTTTTGTGGGGCTGAATATAGTTTCACTTTCAATGGAGGTTGTATTTTCGCCATTGAAATAAGAAAAACTAATCTTTGTTCCGTTGTCGGGAACATCACTCGGGATGACAATGATGATTTCTTTATCGCTTTGGTAAGTGATAGTTGCTGCAGAGTTACCGAACTTTACTCCTGTAATGCTATTCAGATTTTCACCTTCTATTAAGATTTCATCTCCTACTTTACCATTTGCCGGTACATTGGATAAGGTTGGAACCGGATATTCCATCGTAAATATTTCATCACTTTCCGTTTCACCGTATGCATTAATAAGTTTGATTTTACCAGTTTTTGAAGTTGGAAGTGGATATACGATAATTGTATCATTGGTCAGTCTGTATTTTATTCCTGATTCTATATCCCCTATAGTAACCTTATTTACATTACTTAAATTTTCTCCCCATATTTTTATTTCAGTTCTGGCTTTTCCGCTTTTAGGAGTGAAATCATTGATTGTAGGAGGCTCAGGCTGTTCTGCTTCTATTTTGGTTACCTCGCTGCAGGAATACATGATACAACCTGCTGTGAAAGAGAATAATATAGATAAAAAAAAGTTCTTTTTCATAATGTCACTATTTAATTAATTAAACCTATGTTTTTGCCGTCTGATGCATTTCCAGATATTTCATTCATTTGATAATAGATACGGTTTGCTCGGGCTTCTCCTTTTACTTTTATTTTTCCTGATTTTATCAGGCAGCAGTTAGATATAAAATGGGTACGCTTATTTAAATTAATAATACCTTTTATTTGAGGTGAATTAAGAAAGAGTGAATTGGTTATTTGACAATTTACCCAGCCAGTATGCTTAATCATGTATTGTTCTGGATTATTGTTTACATTGTCAAAAATACAATGGTCTACAATCAGAAATCCTCCAAGTGTGGATTCATCATTTCCTCCGCGATAAAAATGCACAGCCCATTCTTTTAGGTTGCGGAATGTGGAATTTTGAAGAATGACATATTCTGCATTATATAGACCTTTATCATCTTTCTCTCGGTTAAGAGCGATACCTCGGAACGAGTTGCTTATTGTACTGTTGACAATACGAATTGTGTCAGTAAAAGTACTTTTTTGAGCTAAGATTACAGCTCCGTCTGGCTGAAGGAAATTGTAAGCTTCACAATTATCCAGTAGGAGGTTGTAATGTGTGATACTATTTTGCCCTCCTATGAAAATACCGTATTTGGCTTGTCGGCTGTTTTTTTCTTTTCCGTTAAGGGCGACATCAATCAGTTTCAGCGAAGCTCCTTCTTTTAAATCAAATAGAGAAATTGTTTTTGATTCCTTATCGTCTACACTGATGATCGGTCGAGTCGTTGCCTTAGCATTTGCTCTTATGGTCAGGTCGTGACTAATAGACATCTTTTTCTCATTAACGTAATTTCCACTTGTGAGCTCAATGATGTCTCCTGCCGATGACTTTTTAATGGCCTTATAAAGTGTATTTACACCCGGTTGTACTTTTATAACTTTCCCTATTGTTTTGATGGAAGGATTTACTTTGTTCCACTGGTATCGAGGACCACAATTAGTTTGGTTAGGTATAAATCTTCTAGCAGATAGAGAATTCGCTTCGAATGCTCCTACGGTTTTTTCGTTGTTGCGTTTTTGGCCATTTATATCTGTATTCACATAGCTGGATGAAGATTCTTTGAGATTAGGAATAACGGTTGTAAATCCTTCACGTGTAGTGACTGTATTATATGTGGCTTCTGTTCCTCCATATTTTTTTTCTGTTCCATTTTTACCAATGAGAACATTATTGGCAAAATTAAAACCTTTAATGTTGTCATATTCATTTACCAACTTCTCTGTTTGTGGGGAGTAAATAACATTGGCACGAATAGATACGTTTTCGGGTATATCAGTACGCTCTTCGTCACTTCCAAGGCATAAATGCCATGCTGTTCCACAATCGATGAAGGTATTGTTGACCACTTCTGCATTTCTTACTTTATGATAGCGATTTAATACCGAATTAGGAACTCCGTTCATGATTACTAATGGATAGCGAAATTCGTTGCCTCGAAGTCCGGAAAGGTAATTGTTGAAAACTTTATGTCCGGCATTGATGATTCGGATTCCACCGGTGTAAGGCTTTCCGTTTCCGATTAAGATATTTCCAGAAACTTCATTATTATTTCCATGGCGTAACACAATACTTCCTTCACATTCGAATAGTGTGTTGTTAATAATTTTATTTTCACATGATTTCACAGAGATAATTTCAGTTTCTCCGTTGCAATGTTCAAAATAATTTTCCTCTATGACTGAACAGGAATTTTGTAGAGAGTAGGTACTGGTTCCTATACGCATGGTTTCTCCTCCATTACTTCCCAGTCTAGGCCTGGATCCAAAGTAATTTCTGTAGATATGGTGGTGATTGGGGGCATGTTTTTCTCCATTAGGCCATATTACAAGAGTTGTTCCCAAGTTCATTTTTCCGGCAAAGTAGCAATATTCTACACTATTATTTTTTCCCCATAATTCTACCCAATGATCTTGCACGCTTTTATCAGGATAATTGAAGTGGTCAATGACACAATTTCGTACAATAGAGTTATAGGCAAAATCTTCGCTTGATGTACGGAAATCGATAACGACTTTCCCCTTAGGAGCATGTCCATTCATAAATACCAAACCATCTACGACGAGGTATTTACCGGATAATCTTAATTGAGAAACACCTTCAATTATACATTTTCCCGGTGTCTGTGCAGTCAGGACTATAGGAGCTTCTTGGGTCCCGTTTCCTTTAAATTTTAATTCTGCATCTTTCCATATTTGATTGGCTAGGACAATACTGTCACCTGGTTGAACTTTTTTTACCGCTTCATTAAAAGCATTTAAATCGGATACCTTGAAGGTAGTGGCATTAGCCCCGCAAAAAGCAAGGGCTAATGCACAAATCATAAAACCTCTCATTCTAAAACCATTTTATTAGTAACCTGGATTTTGTGTAATATTAGGATTGACATCAATTAATGAAGTTGGTAATGGAAGTAACAGTTGATTTTCATTTATTACTCCATTAATTAAATTATTATTATCTTGGTAGTAAAGTTCATCATTCTTTTCGTCGTATTCACTTTGGTAATACTGTTTCATGACTGTAGTATATCTGTCTGTACGGATTAAGTCAAAGAAACGTTGATTTTCATAAGCGAATTCTTTATATCGCTCCTCTTCTACAGCCAGGCGGAATTTAACTTTGTTATTTAAGTCCGTTGCTGTAAATGGGGGAAGTCCTGCTCGTACAACTGTAGCATTGAGATAGTTGAATGCTGTAGAAGTTGGGCTATCATTTAATTCGTTTTCAATTTCTGCAAGCATTAATAGAACGTCGGCATAGCGAAGGACCGGAACGTCATTTTCTCCATCTTCAGCAGTTGTTACAGGTGAAAGATATTTTTTTACATATCTGATATTTACATAATTGTTTGTCTGGTTGTTTACATAGCCAAATCCCAATGTTACATCTTTTCTTTGATCACCATTTTTATAAGACTTTACGAGCTTGGTACTTGGATAGTTTAAAGATTCTCCGTTTCCGTTGATGACACTTGTTCCACTGTTAAGAGGGGCAAACATATTTCCAAAAGGATTACCCAAACCTACGTTACCGGATTTAAACCTTATAGCAAAAATGATTTCTTTATTCATTTCATTAGTTGTACTGAACACGTCAGCATAAGATAAACTGGACAAATTATATCCCGAGTATGCTGTTTCTACTTCTTTTAGTTGTGTCTGTGCATCTACATATTTTTTCTGGGTAAGATAAACTTTTCCAAGCAGTGTTCTGGCACTGAGAAGTGTGACTCTTCCAAATTCTGTTTCATTGTCATAGGATACAGGCAAAAGGTTTTCGTCAATTATTTTTTTAAGATCTTTCTCAATGAAAGCATAAACATCTTCTACAGCAGTTCTTTCATAAGAAAAAGCTTCTTGTGCACTAATTGTTTCTGTTACGAGGAATATCGGACCAAATAATCTTACTAGATTAAAATAGTGGTATGCTCTAATAAAAATAGCTTCTCCTTCATATTGTTTACGTTTGGTTTCATTGGAAACATTTCCAATGTTCTGTAATACTAGGTTACAACGATATATATTGTTGTAGACAGAATTCCAGTATGATTCTATTTCTTGTATGGATGCAAACGCTTCTTGTTCGTTTAATGCCATGATGTTTTTGACCTCTGTCTTCGAAGAGCTTTTGTCGTATGCTCTAGATATGTCAGAACGGATATCTGTCAGCATCCATTCAGTCTTTATAGGCTCCATTAAGCCATTGTAGCATGCGGTAACTCCAACTCCTACTTCCGTATCATTTCCAAAAAAGGATTCTTCTCCAATTTCTGAAATAGGATTTAAATCCAGACATCCGCTTAAGGTTATAGATAAAATTGTGGATATAAATAATTTATTTTTCATATTTGTTCATTTATTAGAAATTAATGTCTATTCCGAAATTAAAACTTCTTTCCATTGGAAATCCGCCTCTTTGATAACCAGAAATCAAAGGATTGCTATAGTTACCGGAGGTATATCGTGCCTCAGGATTTATACCTCTGTAGTTGCTAGCAAAATGTATGTATAAATTTTGTGCAGACGCATATAAACGCAGACTGTTTAGTCCTAACTTTTTGGATATGGTTTTAGGGAATTTGTAGCCTATCACGATGTCTTTGATAGACCAGTATGATGCATCTTCAAGCAAATAATCTGTAAGTTCAGGATCTATACCGACCATTTGATAAGGTGTTTTTCCATCTCCTGGATTATTAGGGGTTATCCAATAATTCGTATCTTTAAACTCTTTATTAAACTTCCATGTTTCATTGTAATAACCATCTCCATTAAACAGTTTTCCGCCTTGTGTGCCTTGTAGCAGGATATTTACGTCGAATCCGTAAAAATTAAATGTATTAGTGAATCCCCATGTAAAGTCTGGGAAAGGAGTACCGCATGGAACTCGGTCTGCATCTGTTATTTCTCCATTACCATCTGCATCCCATACTCTTAGACCTCCAGGTTTGTCATTTGTGTGGTGTGGATTGGCATCAATTTCTTCCTGAGATTTCCATACACCTATAGTTTTGTATAAATAATATTGGATAGATGGATGACCCACTTCGGCTAAATATCCTTCCTGTCTTTCTCCATAATTAATTTGTCGTACTTCTCCAGCGAGATCTAACAATTCGTTTCTATTTAGTGAGAGATTGAATGAAGATTCCCATTGGAAGTTTTTCTTATTAAGATTAAGGGTACGTAGCTCGAATTCGAAACCTTTGTTTGCTACTTTTCCGATGTTGTTCCAAAAGTTTTGAAATCCAGTAATTGAAAGTGCAGTTTGCTCATAAAGCATTTGTATGGTTTCTGAATAATAATATTCTGCAGAAAGATTGATACGATTGTTTAATACGCTTAAATCAAATCCATAATTGTATTCGCTGGATTGTTCCCATGTAATATCTCGGTTGGCAATTACAGGGGTTACATTGGTAAGTCCTGCAGTCACGGTTCCATTATTGCTTCCAAAAGAATAGTTTGCGGAAGATAATTTATTCATGAAAGAGTAGTTGGCAATGTCATTATTCCCAGTAAGTCCCCAGCTTGCTCTGAGTTTTAAGGAATTTAGCCATTCTACTTTTTTTAGGAAAGGCTCTTCTGAGATTCTCCATCCTAAAGATACTGAAGGAAACCATCCCCAACGGTTGCCTTTGGCGAATTTTGAACTGCCGTCTGTACGTGCGCTAACGGATGCAAGATATTTGTCTTCGTATGCATAATTCACACGCCCAAGTACTGACATTAATGCATCTTCTTCTTTGAATGTATAAGTATTGTCAGGACCAAGTGTAATTGAGGTTGCAGCATTTAATGTTTTTATATAATCTGTAGGGAAGGCTGTGCCTGTTATTCCTGCTGTAGTTGTCGTTGTTTTCTCAGCTGTATATCCCAATAGTACAGACAAGTCATGTTTTCCAAACGTCTTGTTGTAATTGAATGTGTTTTCTGAAAGGAGGTCGATGAATAGTTTATTTCCATATACGCCTTGATTGGTTTCACCGGCTTTCTTTGCATCGAACTCCATGTACTCATCTTTTTGGTTATAAGCTACATAAACTCCATTTGAACTTCTAAATGTAAGGCCATCTATGATTTTTACATCTACATACGCAGAAGATTGTAATCTGTAGTCTGATTGGTATCGTCTGTATTTCTCAGCTGTTGATAAAGGGTTGTTATTGCTTGATGACCATGGATTACCATTAAATGTGGTTCCATCTGGCCTAGTGTAAACGGTGTTAAAATGGTAAGGATGTGCATAAGTACCTACTTCTTGTCCTGTTAAAGCTGCTGTAGATTCCGTATGTTTATAAGGAAGAAATGAATAGCATTTTACATAATCAATAAAACTTACAGAAGGACGTTCGCGTTTAGAATATGATGGATTGATGTTGATACCTATGCTTACTTTACTGTTTAGTTCTGTGTCAATTTTAGCACGGAATCCCATTTTTTGATACTCATTGAAGTTCATAATTCCCTCTGTGCTAGAGTAATTTGCTGATAAATAGTATTTAGTAGAGTTTTTCCCTCCAGATATTCCAAGCTGATAATTTTGTGAAAATGCATTCCTCAGAGCTAGATCTTGCCAGTTTGTATCATTATCTATGTATAAAACAGCCTCTTCGTTGTCTGAAAGAAGATTGTTATAATCTTGTACGGAAAATATTGTAGGAATATATGAAATTGCAGTTTCATTGTTCATGAGTTTATTCATGTCTATTTCAGGAGCATTTTCTAATGTAAATGATGGATTTTCATATATTTTTTGCAGATATTTATCTCTAGCTAAAAGTTGTGTATATTCACGAGTTGTATAAGTTTCAGGTGTTTTGTATGCACTTTTTACTCCCCAACTTGATCTAAAAGAGTATTTTGGTTTATCGGCAGAGCCATTTTTAGTAGTGATAAGAATTACTCCATTTGCTCCACGTGAACCATAAATAGCAGATGAGGCTGCATCTTTTAGAACCTCGATAGATGCTACGTCGTTCATATCTACAAAAGCCAGGCCATCTGCCACAGGAAAGCCGTCAACAACTACTAGTGGTTCGCTGCTGGCACTAATGGAACCCATTCCTCGCACACGAATTTGAGGAGCAACCCCTGCTTCAGACGTAGTGTTCGATATTTGTACACCTGCGATTTTGCCTTGTAAGGCTTGGTCTATGCGAGTTGCAGGTATGTCACTTAGCCCTTCTGTTTCGACTTTTGTAACTGATCCTGTCAGGTGAGATTTTTTTTGAACTCCATATCCCACTACTACTACTTCATCCAAAGCTTTTACATCTTCTCCTAATGCTATATTTATCACTTTCCGACCTTTTACAGGAATCTCTTGAGAAGTAAATCCGATATATGAAAAGACTAAAATATCATTTGGTGATGATATTTTTAAAGAATAATTACCGTCTAAATCAGTAATGGTTCCTGTAGAAGAGCCCTTAACCGAAACGGCAGCTCCAATTAGCGGTTCTTGACTTGTATCTGTAACTACTCCGGAAACAGTAATTTCCTGAGCCGAAACAAGGTGAACAACCAAAAGACTTAAAATTAATAAATGTAGTCTTTTTAGACAGATTGATTTTCTGTTTTTCATGATTTTATTTTTTAGTTAATACTGAATTTATCTTTCTTAGATTGTATTGGTTGCCCAAATATACGCCTTATTTTTTTATTAGCAATATAAAATGAGAAAAAATGAATTTTATTTTTTATCCTTGTGTTTCTGTATAATAAGGTGTAATATATACTTTTAAAAGCGATTTTTTATAATTATAATGATTCCTTTATAATTTCGATGTAAAGAAAAAAAAGGTAAAAAAATCTCTGATTACTTGTTTGTATTATTTTTTCTATATACTTTTGGTCATCCAATTAAAGAAGTTATGATGAAACACAAAAAATTATTTTTATTCGTATTGTTAATTCTGATATTTAAGAATTACATGTGGGCAGATGTTGTTAACCATCCGTGTCTTGTACTGACAAATAATGATTTGTCTTTAATTAGAAATGAAGCAAAGAATCATAATCTTTTATCTAAAAGTCTGAATGAGATAAAATTAAGAGTAGATAATCTATATAAAGACACATTAGAGGTTCCAGTTCCTAAAGATGCTGGTGGAGGATATACACATGAACAGCATAAACGAAACTACACGATAATGTATGAAGCTGGTATATTATATCAAGTATATAAGGATGAGAAGTATGCGCGATTGATCAAGAATACATTGATGAAATATGCGTCTATGTATTCAACACTTCCACTTCATCCTGTTCAAAAATCCTCATATCGTGGTAAATTGTTTTGGCAGGGTTTGAATGAAAGTGTGTGGTTGGTATATACTTCCCAAGCATACGATTGTGTATATGATTATTTGACAAAACAGGAACGGGATTATATAGAAAAAGGGCTTTTTAGACCTATGGTGAAGTTTTTAGCTGTGGATAATGAAAAAACATTTACGCGTATTCATAATCATGGAACATGGTCGGTTGCAGCAGTAGGGATGATTTCTTACGTAATGGGAGATTTGAAAATGGTTGAGAAGGCTATATCAGGTGTGGACGGTTATGTAAAGTCGGGTTTTTTGTCTCAGATAGATGAATTGTTCTCTCCTGATGGGTATTTTGTGGAAGGTCCTTATTATCAGAGATATTCTTTGCAGCCATTTATTACATTTGCGCTTGCGATTGATAATAGAGAGCCTGAACGGAAGATTTTTGAGTATAAAGACGGGGTTTTATTGAAAGCTGTTACCACGTTATTACAGATGACGGAAGAGAATGGGAAGCTATTGTATCTAAACGATTGTTTGGAGAAAGATTGGAGAACAACAGAATTAGTTTGGGGGGTAGATATTGCTTATTCGTTGACACATGATAAATCTTTATTATCTATTGCTAAGCAGCAGGAGACAGTAATGGTTAGTAAAGAGGGGCTTGAAGTATCAAGAGATATTGATAAGGCTGTACCTTTTAAGCATTATTCTGTAAATATATCAGATGGCCCTAAAGGTAAGAATGGAGGAATTGGTATTTTACGAATGAGAAATGGGGAGAATTTGACTTCGCTAGTGATGAAATATACTTCTCAGGGAATGGGACATGGTCATTTTGATAAATTATCTTATACATTTTATGATAATAATAATGAGGTTGTGAGAGATTACGGAGCGGCTCGTTTTTTGAATATTGAACCTAAGAACGGAGGTCACTATTTAAAAGAGAATGAAAAGTTTGCAAAGCAAACAATTGCACATAATACATTAGTAGTAGACCAGAAAAGTCATTATGATGGAAGTTTGAAGATAGGTTCAAAATACTCTCCTTCGTTTTATGATTACGATGGGGAAGGAAATATAAAAATGATAAGTGCAGTGGACTCAAACTCATATAATTCTGTAAGGATGCATCGTACCATGTTTATGGTTGCTATTGATGAACTTGCATCTCCTTTGGTTATTGATTTATTGAAAGTGAAATCTAAAGATTCTCATTTGTATGATATGCCAGTACACTATAATGGTCATTTGATAAATACTAATTATCAATATTTGGCTTATACAGAGAGTCGGGCTGTATTAGGTGCAGACAATGGTTATCAGTATTATTGGGTAGAGGCACTGGCGGACAAATCATCTAAAGTTTCTACTACGACTTGGCTGTGTGATGATCGTTTTTATTCTTTATCAACTCTGACTAGTGAAGGTGATCAGATTTATTTTACAAGATTAGGAGCTAATGATCCGGAATTTAATCTTAGACCTGAACCTTGTGTTATGCATAGAAGCCATGGGAAAGATAAAACCTTTGTTTCTGTATTGGAAACACATGGAGAATATAATCCTCAGTTAGAGTATACTCTAAATCCATATTGCTTAGTTTCAGATATTCAGCTTATATATGATACGGATGAATATACGATAATAAAAATTTCTACAAAAGAAGATTTTTTTATGACGATATGCTTTTCTAATAACGATAGCAGTAAGGATGCGGAGCATAGCGTAAATGGTTGGACCTGGAAAGGAACATATAAGGTATTTTATTAATTAAAAATGATATAACAATGAAAACACAGAGCAAGATTTTTGTATTAGAGAACGAAACAAATTGGGAAACAGTTGGTAATGGAATTGATCGTCAGATTCTTGGTTATGATGGGCAGTTGATGCTTGTAAAAGTGCGATTTAAAAAAGGGGCAGTGGGAAGTATGCATGAACATTTTCATTCTCAGTCAACGATGGTTGTTAGTGGACAATTTGAGTTTACTGTAGGTAATGAGAAGAAAATAGTGAAGGCTGGTGATGGCATATATATGGAGCCTGATATTCTTCATGGATGTGTGTGTCTGGAAGATGGAATTTTGATTGATACGTTTAGCCCGATGCGTGAAGATTTTATCAAAAAATGATTGGATCATGAAGATTAGGGGATTAAGATGGTGGATAATCGGTCTTATAATGCTGATTACCATAATAAATTATTTGGATAGAGGTACTCTAAATTATATGTGGGTAACAAATATTGAGTATGTTATCAACACAGAAGGAAGAGTGTCAAATTCTGAAAATTATGCAATAAAGGATGGAGACAATTATACTTTGATAAAATCTAATGGAGATAAGTTGATAGTGTCTGCTTCTCGCCTTACCTTTAAAGAGAAAGATGGGCGTGATATTGTAGTAAATAGAGAGGGTATTGCTTATGATCTAGGACTAATAAGTCCTGCATTGTCGGAAGAGGAGGCAGCAAAAGAGGCTAAGGATATGTTGGGTACTATTACAATCTTTTTTATGATAGCCTATGGTATAAGTCAGTTAGTCTCCGGTAAAATGTATGATAAGATTGGTACTCGAAAAGGCTTTTCTATATCTGTTTTATTATGGGGAGCTGCTGATGCATTAACTTCTATGTCATGTGGACTTTTATCTTTGACTTCTTTTAGAATGATGCTGGGATTAGGTGAGGCTGGTCCATGGCCGGGAACAACCAAAAGCAATGCGGAATGGTTTCCTCAAAAGGAGCGCGCTTTAGCTCAGGGACTTTTTGGTGCAGCTGCTTCTTTAGGTTCAATTATTGCTCCGATTATAATTTTGATGATATACATAGCTTTTGGATGGAAGATTACTTTTGTGATAGTTGGGTGTCTTGGCTTGATTTGGATTATACCTTGGCTGATTTTTAATAAAAAGGGGCCAGCAGAACATCCTTGGATAACAAGTGAGGAAAAAGATTATATTCTTACTGGCCAGCCTGAGTGTAAAATTGATTTGAGAGCACAGAAGGGGCGTAGCTTATCCGAATTGTTGGGAAATCGTAAGAATTGGTCTGTTATTTTAGGCCGTTTCTTTCTGGATCCAATTTGGTGGATGTTTGTAACGTACCTTCCTTTATATCTGGCAGATGTATTTAAGTTGAATATAAAAGAAGTTGCTTTTTCGGCATGGGTTCCTTATGTGGGAGCTATGGTAGGAAGTATTGCCGGAGGATGGTTTTCTGGTATGTTAATACGGAAAGGAAAGTCTGTAGATTATTCGCGTAAAGTTGCTATTGTATTGGGCGGGGTAATTATTGTGCCTTCCATTATTGCTGCGGTATCATCTGCATCATCTGTTTGGGCTATTATTTTTATGGCTTTTGTGTTGGGAGGATTTCAGTTTATGATTACTAATATACAGACAATACCTAGTGATTTACATTGTGGTAAATCTGTTGGTAGTTTAGCAGGATTAGGTGGAGTTGCTGCAGTACTCGGTACAATTATAGCCATATTGTTTGCTCAGTATATAACTAATTGGATTTTGTTGTTTTCTTTATTGGGAGCACTAGTTCCATTGTCTATCCTTTCAATCTTCCTTACTGTTGGAAAAATTGAACAAATAAAATAAGTCTATTAACATTTAATTTATTTCAAATTATGAATTTAAAAGGTAAAGTAGCCATCGTAACAGGTGGTGCACGTGATTTAGGACGTGCTATTTCAGTAAGATTCGCTCAAGAAGGAGCAAAAGTTGTAGTAAATTATTTTGATAATCCTGATGATGCGAAAGAAACATTACGTATGATTGAAGAAGCTGGGTCTGAGGGTATTATTGTTCAGGGTGATATGACAAAGGCTGCGGATGTAAAAAGATTGTTTGATACAGCAGTTGAAAAATATGGTAATCAGATTCATGCGCTTGTAAATGTGGTAGGTGGTATTGTAGGAAGAAAAACAATTACAGAGCAAGATGAAGCTTGGTATGACTTCTTGATGGATGTAAATATGAGAAGTGTATTCCTTTGTACTCGTGAAGCTGTTCCATATATGTCAGCTGGTGCTACAATTGTTAATTTCTCTTCTTTGGCTGCTCGTGATGGAGGTGGTCCGGGTGCTTCTATGTATGCTACAGCAAAAGGAGCTGTTATGACATTTACTCGTTCTATGGCTAAAGAGCTTGGACCTAAGGGTATTCGAGTTAACTCTCTTGCTCCTGGTACAATTGCAACTTCATTCCATGACCGTTTTAATACTCCGGAAAATCGTGAACGTTTGAAAGCTACTTATGCTTTAAGACGTGAAGGAGAAGCGAAGGAAGTGGCTGATTTGGTTATTTATTTGTCTTCTGATGAATCTTCATATATCACAGGAACAAATATTGATATTAATGGAGGAAGTTTCTTTTCTTAACTTTAAAAATAAATGATTGGTTAGGAGAGAGGGAGGAGAAATCCTCTCTCTCGTTTTTTTATGTTATATTTATGTATAAAGTCCTGATTACACATTCTTTACCTTATAAGGGTGTTGAACTTTTATATGAAAATTTTCACGTTATCATTCCTGAATGTGGTATGATAGATGGTGTTTTGTTGGATGAACATTTAAAGGATTGTGATGCGTTGCTTTGCACTTATGCTTTTAAGGTTACAAAAAGGGTTATCGATAAAGCACATAACCTGAAGATTATTGCAAATTTTGGAATTGGATGCGATAATATAGATGTGGATTATGCTAAATCAAAAGGAATATGTGTTACAAATTCACCAGGAATGGCTGCAGAGTATACGGCGGAACTCACCTTAGCTTTGATGTTGAACGTAATGAGAAAAGTGAAAGAAAATGATTTGAAAATTAGAGGCTGTAGTGGACGTAATGTAATTGATGTTATGTCTAATTTGGGTAATACATTATATGGTAAAACATTGGGACTAATTGGAATGGGGAATATTGCTCAAGCTGTAGCAAGAAGAGCTAAAGTATTTGGACTAAAAATAATTTATTATTCCAGACATCGTGTTGATTTGAGTGTAGAAAGTAATTTATCTTTGGAATGGAGAGAATCTATGTCAGATTTGCTTAGAGATGCCGATATTATTTCGCTTCATATACCTGCAGTGTCCAAGAATAAGTTAATGAGTGAGCAAGAATTCAAATTGATGAAGCCTAACTCAGTGTTGATAAATACAGCTAGGGGGGCGCTTGTTGATGAAGGGGCTTTGATTAAAGCTCTTAAAGAGCATTGGATTTATGGTGCGGCATTAGATGTTTTTGAAAATGAAGATGAGATAAATCCTCAACTTTTGATGCTTGATAATGTATTGTTGTCTCCACATAATGGAACTGGAACCATTGAAGCAAGAGTGCAAAGTGCAATGAAAGCGTCATTGAATATATATAACTATTTTTATTTGGATAAAAAAGATTTGAATGCTGTGTGATGATTTTGAGGAATAGGATAAAGCTAAAAAATCGAATAGAAGGGTTAATGATTCCTGCTATTCGATTTTTTGATTATATAATGATATGCTGGCTTTTGGCAAATGTCAGGACCCCTGTTAGGTGTTGAGACATAATGTTTGCAGCAGATTCGATGTCATTATTTTTTATATGTTCAAATAGAAGTCGATGTTCACTAATAGGAATGTCATGATTGGACTGGCATACCTGAAATTTGTTGTAATTAATCATTATATCAGGAGTGATAGTCTGCATCATTGATTTTAAAACTGAATTTTTTGAAGCTTCTGCAATGGTGAGATGAAATTGAAAATCCTCTTCTAAAGCTGAACCGTGAGAACGGACTTTTTCAATGTACGCATTCATGGCTTTTTCTATTTTTTCCAGATCGTGGTCAGTTCTTCTTAATGCAGCAAAACGTGCAGCGTTGATTTCAAGAATTGTTCTCATTTCTACCAAAGAAAAGAAATCGCAATTGTCAATTTTTAGAATATCATTAATAAGACTTCCAAATGCATGAGTTTCTATACCAGTGATTACGGAACCACTTTGTGGCATAGTTTTTATTATTTTATAAAACTCTAGGCGTTTGAATGCAGTTCTAATAGTTGATCTGCTGACCTGAAACTTTTCAGCTAATTTCCTTTCTGCTGGAAGCCTGTCACCGGGTTTTAAATATTCTCTATTTATTAAACTTCTAATTTGTTTAATTATATCTTCTACCGCATCATCACATGCTGGATTGATAAATTCTAAAATATCTGTCATTGTTGTTGCAATAAATGATTTTAAATGGGTGCTGCAAAATTACATAACAATCTGTGTAACACAAAATCATATTGTTTTTTTGTCATATTTCTCATCTAAAATGATTTTTGCTTATAATACTTATTAAGATTTTTAGAATTTATAATTCAGACTTAATCCGAATACTTTGTTCGTGCGGTTGTAAATGTCGGTTCCTTTCAGACCTGTACCATTGTAGCTATCTGTTTCTTTGGTGTATTTGTTGTAATGTGTCCAAAAATAGGCCACATCAATGCTCCATGCTTGTGTAAGGTTGACTCTGGCACCAAATCCCAATGAGTAAGAGTCGCATGAGAAACTGGTGTCAGTTTGGAAATCATCACTCAGGCCATAGTTTGTTTTTTGGAAACCACCGCTGACAGTCAGTCGTTTGGTAATGTCCCATTCCATACCGGCAAGGTATTCGTGAGTACCATGCTTCAAGGTTTTCTGTCGGTCGTTCAGCATGCCTGCATGTTTATCATCATAAAAGTGATACTCCACAGAAGCACGGAGGTTAGGCAAAATTTCGTATCCGGCAGCTACGCTCAGGTAAGCGGGAATATCGCTGGGAGTCTGTTCTCCGTCTGCATAAGGTTCTATGACTGCTTCTGGAGTACCTGTAGGCACTTCCAGCGTGTGAGTCTGGTTCTCAATGTTCAGGTTTGTCTTGAATTCATATTTGGCAGCCAGGTTCCAGCGTCCTAGTTTAGCGTCTACGCCAATGATGGGAGTCAGTCCCCATCCGCTTTGGTCACAGTCCAGTTCTAGGTTTGCTAACTGAGCTCCACCTAAACTTTCTTTCATATATGCTTTTAAGTAACCTTCATAACCACTCTTTACGTAGTTCATTCGGCCGCCGGCAAACACACTCAGCCAGTCATTGATTTTGTAGCTCAATCCCAACTGTACTCCGTAAATGTATTGCTTCCCATCCATAGAAGTATTGATGTCGTACATCTGGGGAGTTACTTGTCCGCCAGTTTGCTGGTAAATCATCCCCATAGCTAATGCATCGAACATTGGAAGACCGTTGCTGAATGAAGCTTTTCCTCCACCGCCGGTAATGGCAAAGCTGGCAGAGATTACCCAATTATCCTTTTTATATAATCCTTGAAAGCTCGGGATGAAGGGAGCAGAAGCTGTTCCTTTGTACAGTCGGCTACCGTCTGTTCCGTCAGCTTGCTGAAAGAGCGGGAAAGTAGCGTCAATTTCACGGGCCTGATAAGCACTTTGTCCGGTCAGTGACAGGTAGAATCCCTCGTGCGAAAGGAAAGAAAGTCCTGCGGGGTTACTGTACACGCCATCTATATCAATAGAAGCTCCTCGGGCTATCATTCGGAGGAATGCGGCATTTTGATTGGTGTTGGTCAGATAATCTCCCGCGAAAGTCGGGAAAGAGATACACAGTGTCGCTGCACTGATGAATAGAAGTTTTTTCATTCGTTTCTAGGTTGTTTGTTAAAAATCGGCTGCAAAAATAGTGTTAAATTGCACACAAACCAACGAAATGAGTAAAAATTATTCTATTTGAAATTGTTTTATTTGAAACTAAGCGGTAGGAAAGGTATTTAAGTGTTTTTTGTGTAGTTCTGGTTTTAAAAGTGTATCTTTGCAAAAGTATGCAATTCCCAATCATTTTTATTATTTTGAAATATGTACACCAATAAGGAAATCTGGCGTGTTACTTATCCTATTTTTCTGGGCTTATTGGCGCAAAATGTGATAAATGTGACCGATACAGCTTTTTTAGGGCGTGTGGGTGAAGTCGCTTTGGGGGCAGCTGCCATGGGCGGATTGCTCTACATTTGTGTTTATACCATTGCTTTTGGTTTTAGTGTCGGTTCGCAGATTCTGATAGCCCGTCGCAATGGAGAAGGAAACTATCGGGCAGTGGGCCCTATCATGTGGCAGGGAACGGCTTTCAGTTTCGGGATGGCGGTTTGTCTGCTGATACTGATGTATTTTTCTGCCGCTCCGTTGATTCGGTTACTGATTACTTCGGATTCTATTTACGGGGCTACGTATGAATTTTTTACCTGGCGTATTTGGGGATTCCTTTTTGCTTTTGTAAACGTAATGTTTCGTGGACTTTATATCGGCATTACTCGTACTAAAGTGCTGACCATGAATGCAGTCGTAATGGCTTTGGTGAATGTGGTACTTGATTACGCCTTGGTATTCGGAGAATTAGGCTTACCGGAAATGGGGGTACGTGGTGCCGCCTTGGCTTCTGTCATAGCCGAAGCTTCTTCGTTGCTCTTCTTTTTGCTTTATACCTATTATAAAGTAGACCTGAAAAAATATGGACTGAATCGTTTTGGACAGTTCGATTTAAGTATGGTGCTGCGTATCCTTCGCATATCTTGTTTTACGATGGTACAGTATTTTCTGGCCATGGCCATCTGGTTTGTCTTCTTTATGGCCCTTGAACGACTCGGACAGCGGCAGCTGGCGGTGGCTAATATCGTACGAAGTGTATATGTAGTACTGCTGATTCCCGTGCAGGCACTTTCCACTACAGCCAATACGCTGGTGAGCAATCTGATAGGTGCCGGTGGTTCATCTGGGGTAGTCACCTTATTGCATAAAATATCCCGGATGTCGTTCTTGATTATGGTAGTGTGCGTAGGCTTGTGCGTGGCGTTTCCCGGAAGTATCTTGTCGGTTTATACAAATGAAGAAGCCTTGCTGGTAGAATCTGTGTCGGCATTGTACGTGGTATGTGGGGCCATGTTGATTGCTTCACTGGCCAATGTGTACTTCAATGGCATATCTGGAACAGGCAATACACAGGCGGCGCTGGTATTGGAAATTTTTGTACAAGTTTTTTATGCACTTTATATCATTGTAGTGGGCATGGTCATCCAGGCTCCAGTGGACGTATGTTTCACTACGGAAGTAATTTATTACGTATTGATGTTAGGTTCCAGTCTCATTTATCTGAAAAAAGCAAAATGGCAGAACAAAAAGATTTGAGCATACTGATTTTTTTGTAATTTTGCACGCTGGAAATTTTTGATAATAAATAAAAAAGCAACATATATGTTCGATAATTTAAGTGAAAGACTAGAACGGTCGTTTAAGATATTGAAAGGTGAAGGTAAAATCACCGAAATCAATGTGGCCGAAACCTTGAAGGATGTACGTCGTGCATTGCTGGATGCGGACGTGAATTATAAAGTAGCCAAGAACTTTACAGATACGGTAAAGGAAAAGGCATTGGGACAGAATGTATTGACAGCTGTCAAGCCCAGTCAGTTGATGGTGAAGATTGTACACGATGAGCTGACTACCTTGATGGGTGGGGATACTGCCGAAATTGAATTGAAAGGTCGTCCGGCTGTTATCTTGATGTCAGGTTTGCAGGGTTCAGGTAAGACTACCTTCTCTGGTAAGCTGGCCCGTATGATGAAGTCAAAGAAGAACCGTAAACCTTTGCTGGTAGCGTGCGACGTATATCGTCCGGCTGCAATTGAGCAGTTGAAAGTGCTCGGCCAGCAGGTAGAAGTTCCTGTATATAGCGAACTGGACAGTAAAGATCCTGTACAGATTGCCTTGAATGCCATTCAGGAAGCAAAAGCAAAAGGATATGACTTGGTAATTGTCGATACTGCCGGACGTCTGGCTATTGATGAACAGATGATGAACGAGATTGAAGCTATCAAGAAAGCTATCAATCCGGATGCTACGCTGTTCGTGGTAGATGCCATGACCGGACAGGATGCGGTAAATACAGCTCGTGAGTTTAATGAACGCTTGGATTTCACCGGTGTAGTATTGACTAAGTTGGATGGTGATACCCGTGGTGGTGCGGCCCTGTCTATCCGTACGGTAGTCAACAAGCCGATTATGTTCGTGGGTACCGGTGAGAAACTGGATGCCGTAGATCAGTTCCACCCGGCTCGTATGGCCGACCGTATCTTGGGTATGGGTGATATTGTGTCACTGGTAGAACGTGCGCAGGAACAGTACGATGAGGAAGAAGCGAAACGCTTGCAGAAGAAGATTCAGAAAAACCAGTTCGACTTCAATGACTTCCTGACTCAGATTCACCAGATTAAGAAGATGGGTAACCTGAAGGAACTGGCTTCCATGATTCCGGGTGTAGGAAAAGCCATTAAGGACATTGATATCGACGATAATGCGTTCAAGAGCATTGAAGCCATTATTTATTCTATGACTCCGGAAGAACGTACTCATCCGGAAATTCTGAATGGAACACGTCGTACACGTATCGCAAAGGGTAGTGGAACAAGTATTCAGGAAGTAAACCGTCTTCTGAAGCAGTTCGACCAGACTCGTAAGATGATGAAGATGGTAACTGGCAGCAAGATGGCTGGCATGATGCAGAAGATGAAAAAGAAATAATCGTGCAGATTAAGATAGTGAAAAGCGGACAGCAGGAGTCTTTAAAGGAACTACCTGCTGTCCGCTTGTTTTTTATTCATATAGTAAATATTTTTTGCGTAAGGCACGGTAAGCTTGCAAACTTGGTTCCCATGCCTGGCGTATTTCGGACTCCGTTTTTCCCTGAAGTATGTCCTTTCGTACCTGTGAGGTACCCATTAGCAGGTCAAACCACTGGGGACGGCTAAAGAAACGCTTTTCAGCATCTGGATACAGTTTCTGATAAAGTCGATAAAACTGCAGGAGGTATTTTAGAGAGAAGCCTTGAGGCAGCTCTTTCTCTGTACGCAGGTCAAGGCCAAAGCAGGTCTGATTCTGATGAAGCGGATGCTTGTCGAACCCTTTTAAAGAGAGTGGGATAAACTGAAACCAGAATAAATCCTTTAGTGCCGGAGAACCGATGACTTGGAAAGGATAGGTGGTACCTCTTCCGACGCTTACGGAAGTACCCTCAAAAGGGCAGAGTGAAGGGTAGAGCGCAATGGCAAGATCGTTGGGCAAATTAGGAGAAGGTTTTACCGGAAGAGAGTAAGGCTGACCGTGTTTCCATCCTTCCATTCGGATTACTTGCAAACGACATTGCAGACCTTTACCCAACCATCCTTCTCCATTAATCATTCCAGCCATTTCGCCTAAGGTACATCCGTGAAGCAGGGGAATGGGAAGCATGCTCACAAAACTTTTGTATGCTTTTTCTCGTATCGGACCGTCTACATAGTCACATGGATTGGGGCGATCCAGCACAATCAGCTCTTTTTGGTTCTCGGCACAAGCCTGCATTACGTAGTAAAGGGTACTGATGTAAGTATAGAAGCGGGCTCCTACATCTTGTATGTCGAATACCACTACATCCGTGCCTGTCAGCTGTGAAGCTAGCGGTTTCTTGTTTTTCCCATAAAGTGAAAGGATGGGCACTCCCGTGCGGGTATCTTTCCCGTTTTGAATGTATTCTCCGGCATCTGCATCCCCTCGAAATCCATGCTCAGGAGCAAATACACGCACGATTTTTATTTGACTGGTCAGGGTGTCTAGCAGGTGTGTTTTCCCACAAAGAGAAGTATGGTTTACTACTAGAGAAACCCGTTTTCCTTTAAGCAAGGGGAGCAGCTTTTCCAGCTGGTCTGCTCCGTTGCGTACGGTGGCATGTCCTTGAAAAGCTATAAAACAGCCTATACATGCACCCAAAATGTATTTCAAAAAGATTCTTTTCGTGTAACTCATGGAATTTTTGTAGATTTGTGATACTTTTTACAAATATAGCCACATTTATTTATGAATCCACTTGCATTGATTGACAAATATTATCCGGAAGATAATGAGTTAAAACATATTTTGTTGGTACACAGCCGTTCGGTAGCAGATAAAGCCTTGGAAATGGCACGTAAGCATCCGGAACTGAATCTGGATTTGACTTTTATAGAAGAGGCAGCCATGCTTCATGATATTGGTATTTTTATGACGGATGCAGATGGTATTTTCTGTTTTGGAAAGTATCCTTATATTTGTCATGGGTATTTAGGTTCAGAACTGGTAGCTCGCGAAGGTTATCCACGTCATGCGCTGGTGTGTGAGCGTCATACTGGTGCCGGACTTTCTCTTAAGGCGATTATGGAACGTGACCTTCCGGTACCTCACCGTGAAATGATTCCTGTCAGCCTGGAAGAACAGATTATCTGCTTTGCCGACAAGTTTTATTCAAAGACTAAATTAGATAAAGAAAAGAGTGTGGAGAAGGCCCGAAAGAGTATTGAAAAGCATGGGGAAGAGGGCTTGACACGCTTTGATGCTTGGTGTAAACTCTTTTTGTAGAACTAAAAATACATTAAAAAGGAAAGGGTTGACGTTTATTTGTAGGATAATGCTTACTTTTGCACCGCATATTGCGTAAAAAGACGGTGATGACATCATTTAGAAGAACTACATATTTACTGCTATCTCTGTTTGTTTTTGGCTTTTTCTGCTCATTTTATGCCGAAGCACAGCGTGTGAGAGGAAAGCGTATGCGGGGAGGAGAAAAAACCGACTCCCTTCATCGGGATTCTGTGGCGCTTGATTCGCTGGGAATGGACTCTTTGACCGTGGATACCACAAAGAAAAAAGAACCCCTGGATGCGCCGGTCATTTATGAGGCAAGCGATTCTATTGTCTTTACAAAGGATGGATATGCGCACCTTTATGGGGAAGGTAAGGTGAATTACCAGAACATTGAACTGACTTCTGCGGTAATTACCATGAATATGGATAGCAGTACCGTCTTTGCTAAGGGGGTAGCCGATACGACAGGAGTGGAAACGGGTACGCCGATTTTCAAGGATGGAGAAACTCCGTATGAGTCTAAAATTATGCGTTATAATTTCAAGACTAAAAAAGGTTTTATCAATAACATTGTCACACAGCAGGGTGAAGGATATGTCACTAGTGAGGAGGGAAAGAAAGGAGCAGATGATGAGATTTACATGCGTCATGGTAAATATACTACTTGTGACAATCATGAACATCCTCATTTTTACTTGCGGCTTTCTATGGCAAAGGTACGTCCGAAGAAAAACGTGGTATTCGGACCAGCACAACTTGTGGTAGAAGATGTGCCTTTACCCATTGCCGTACCTTTTGGCTTCTTCCCGTTCAATAGCAGTTATTCTTCAGGATTTATCATGCCGACGTATGGTGATGAAATGAACCGTGGTTTCTATTTGCGTGACGGTGGTTATTATTTTGCCATCAGCGACCAGATGGACTTGAAGGTGTTGGGAGAAATCTTTACGAAGGGCTCATGGGGTTTGTCGGCTGCATCTAACTATAACAAGCGTTATAAATTCAGCGGCTCCTTCAATGCCAGCTATCTGGTGACAAAGACGGGTGAGAAGAATATGCCCGATTATTCCGTATCGAAAGACTTCCGTATCCAGTGGAGTCATCGTCAGGATGCCAAGGCTAACCCGAACAGCTCGTTCTCTGCCAGTGTGAACTTTGCTACCAGTAGTTATGACCGTTCTAGTTTGAGTAGTTTGTATAATCCGCAACAGTATTCTCAGAATACCAAGGCTTCCAGTGTGAGCTATTCGCGGAACTTCCCGGAAATTGGATTGAATATTTCAAGTACATTCAATATCACACAGAATACGCGTGACTCTTCTTTGAGTATGACGTTGCCCGACGTAAACATCTCATTGAACCGTATTTATCCGTTCAAACGTAAAAAATCGGTAGGAGATGAACGTTGGTATGAAAAGATTTCATTGCAATATACCGGAAGTATTACCAACTCCATCAGTACAAAGGATAATCTGTTGTTTAAGACACCTTTGACACAGTGGGAGAATGGTATGCAGCACAAGATTCCGGTTTCGGCTACTTTCAACTTGTTCAAGTACATCAACATCGTTCCTTCGTTCAATTATACGGAGCGCTGGTATTTGCGGAAAGTAAAGCAGAGTTATGACCCGAGTCCTGCTTCTACTGACCATGTGAAGCGGGATACCATCAACGGGTTCAACCGTTTGTATGATTATAACTTGTCTTTACAGATGAATACCAAGTTATATGGTATGTACAAGCCTTTGTTCATGAAGAGTAAGGAACTTCAGATTCGTCATGTCTTTACCCCTACTGTTAGCTATACCTATACGCCAGACTTTGGAAAATCACGTTATGGCTATTATGATACCTATACTTATACGGATGAGGATGGTGAAGTGCGTACCGTAGAATATTCTCCTTATGAAGGAGCTGTATACGGCTATCCGGGAAAGAATATGTCACAGAACATTAGCTTCTCGGTAGATAATAACATTGAAATGAAGATGAAGTCGGATAAGGATACCACTGGTTATAAGAAAATAAGTTTGATTGACCAGTTGGGAGCTTCTCTTTCTTACGACGTAGCCAACAAGCGGTGGAGTGACTTGAGCATGAATCTTCGCTTGAAGTTGACCAAGAGTTATACGTTTAATATGAATGCTTCATTCGCTACGTATGCCTATGAATTTGATGAGAATGGTAATGTAGTGGTGGGTGACCGTACAGAATGGTCTTATGGACGTTTTGGACGTTTTCAGGGGTACAGTGGTTCATTCTCTTATACCTTGAACAACGATACTTTCAAGAAACTCTTCGGAAAGAAAGAAGAGGATGAAAAGAACAAGGACAATAAAGGGAAGGAAGAAAATGAAGACGAGGAGACAGATGAAGAAACGGAAGAACAAAATAACAACTCCAACATGCGAAAGACGGAGAAAGCTTCTGTCGATTCAGATGGTTACCTGGCTTTCAAGTTCCCGTGGAGTGTCAGCTTGAGTTATAGCTACAGTATTCGTGAAGACCGTTCGAAGGACATTAACATCAAGACCATGCGTTATCCGTATTCATTGACGCATTCATTGAATGTATCGGGTAACTTCAAGATTGGTAGCCGTTGGAATATGACCTATTCTACCGGATACGACTTTACCTCCAAGGAGATGTCTATGACAACCTTGAACATTACCCGTGATTTGCACTGCTTTAATATGAGTTGCGGATTGGTGTTCGGTCCGTTTACTTCTTATAACTTCTCTATCCGTGCCAATTCCAGTATGCTGACCGATGCCCTGAAGTGGGATCAGCGAAGCAATACGGGTAGTGCAGTTACCTGGTATTAATCCTTTAGGAATTCTTCGGCCCGGGCCAATGTGTCCGGTTTGCCGATGTCAATAAGTTGCAAGTCTTCTTTGATGTATCCTCCGAACTGGAGTTGCCGGCAGGTGTGCAGATAAAAATCCATGATGGGAAATTTACCGTTCCATGTCTCTCCCTCCATGTAGCGAAACAGATCCGGTGAAATTACATGGATGCCGCTGAATGCATATTCGTGGTATTGGCCTGGTTCGTACACAAATCCTTCCGGCTTGGTTTGCAGGGTATCCTTGTGAATCCAGCCCTGCAGGCGGTTGTCTGTATCGAACAACAGGTAGCGTGAGGTTTTGCGCGGGCTGACCAGCAAGGTAGCTTGATTCTGGCTCTTCCGATGAAAATCATAGACCTCTTTCAGGTCGGCATTCGACAGAATGTCTACGTTGTGTACCAAGAACGGTTCCGTTCCTGTAAAGAAGGTTGCCGCTTTTTTGATACCGCCCCCTGTGTCGAGTAACTTGTCACGCTCGTCGCTGATATGAATCGTCAGTCCGAAATTCTGGTTGGCTTTCAGAAAATCGATAATCTGTTCTCCGAAATGGTGAATGTTGATGACCAGTTCGGTAAATCCCGCTTTTTTCAGTTTGAGAATCACATGTTCCAGCATGGGACGTCCAGCTACCGGTACTAAGGCCTTGGGCATGTGGTCGGTCAGCGGTTTGAGCCGGGTACCCAGTCCGGCAGCAAATATCATGGCTTTCATTTGGCTTTCAGTAATTGGTCTATTTGTTGTTCCCGATGAATCAGGTGTACATTAATTTTAAATTTTTCATGCAAGTGCATTGCTGTGTGCTGGGCAGAGTACACGGAGCGGTGTTGTCCTCCGGTGCATCCGAAGCAAATCATCAGGTGTGAGAATCCACGTTCCAGGAAACGCTGCACGTGGGCATCCACCAGAGAGTCGGTATGACGAAGGAACTCTGTAATCTCTCCGTCCTTCTCTAAAAATTCGATGACCGGTGCATCCAGTCCTGTAAGCGATTTGTACTGTTCGTAGCGTCCGGGGTTGTGTACGGCGCGGCAGTCGAACACGTACCCTCCACCATTTCCGCTTTCGTCTGCCGGAATACCTTTCCGGTAAGAGAAACTCATCACCGTGACCGTCAGGTTACGGCGGTTGCGTGCAGCAGCAAACTGTTTCAGTTCTGTCATGCGCTGCAATACCTCGCAGAGATAAGGATATTCCGGAAAACCCTCTTGCAATAACTGGCGCAGATTTTCAATGGCAAAAGGAATGCTCTCAATGAAATGAGCCTTTTTCTCGAAGTAGCCGCGGAAGCCGTAAGCTCCCAGTACTTGTAGCGTGCGGAACAATACGACATGACGCAGACGGGACAGGAACACTTCCTTTTCTATCTGTTTGTAGGGACGCAGTGCTTCCAGGTACTCGTCAATCAATTCCTGGCGTAGGCTATCCGGATAGTTGGCCTTGGCTTGCCAGAGGAAAGAAGCCACGTCGTAATACAGCGGTCCTTTTCTTCCTCCTTGGAAATCAATTAAGTAAGGCTCTCCATCCTTCACCATGATGTTACGGCTCTGGAAGTCGCGATACATGAATACCGGTTGGGTTTCCATGCTTTCTATCAGTGTCTGGCAAAGGGCTTCGAAATCGTCTTCTAACAAATCCTCTCTGAATTCCACTCCCGTAGCTTTCAGAAAACAGTATTTAAAGTAGTTCAAGTCCCACAGAATGCTTCTGTGATTAAACTCTACCGCCGGATAGCATTTTCCGAAATCCAGTTCTTGTGCCCCTTCAAACTGTATGCGGGGTAGTAACCGGATGACTTTCTTCAGCAAGTCCTTTTCCGTTGAGTCAAACTCTCCGGTTTCTCTTCCGTGTGCGATAAGCTGGAACAGAGAATCTGTTCCTAAATCATCCTGCAGGTAACAGAGTCTGTCGTGGGAAACGGCATGCACCGTCGGTACGGGTAAATGCTGTGCCTGAAAATAATGCGACAGGTAGATGAAGGCCTCGTTTTCTTCGCGTGAAGTACCGCATACCCCGATAAGGGTCGGAGTACCCTTCAGGCGGTAGTAGCTTCTGTTGGAGCCTGCTCCCGGCAATGCTTCCACGCTTTCCGGAGCATGACCGGTGAATAGGCTGTATAGGGTTTCAAGAGTTTGAGTCATGTGTCTGTTCGTTAAGATTACTGATTGAGTTTTTCTGCCAGGTATTGTCCCGTATAGGAAACCGCACATTTAGCCACTTCCTCCGGTGTGCCGGTTGCCACGAGATTTCCTCCCATGTCGCCACCTTCCGGACCGAGGTCAATCACATGGTCAGCGCATTTGATGACATCCATGTTGTGTTCGATGATGACCAGCGTATGTCCCCGACTGATGAGGGCATCGAAAGCTTCCAACAGTTTCTTGATGTCATGGAAGTGCAAGCCAGTCGTCGGTTCGTCGAACACGAAAATGGTAGGCTGTGCCTTTTCGATGCTGAGGAAGTACGCCAGTTTCACGCGCTGGTTTTCTCCTCCCGAGAGGGTAGACGAAGACTGTCCCAGCTTGATGTAACCCAGTCCCACATCCTGTAGCGGGCGCAACTTCTTGACAATCTTCTTCTGGTTGTGTTCCGTAAAGAACTCGATGGCCTGGTTGACCGTCATTTCCAGTATGTCGTAAATGTTTTTTCCTTCAAACTTCACTTCCAGCGTGTCATTCTTGAAACGTTTGCCGTGGCATGACTCACATTCCAACACCAGGTCGGCCATAAACTGCATTTCTACCGTTACCGTACCTTCTCCCTTGCATTCTTCGCAACGTCCGCCTTCCGTGTTGAATGAGAAATAGCCTGCGCTGTATCCCATCTGCTTGGCCAGCGGCTGGTCGGCAAATAGTTTGCGGATTTCGTCGTACGCCTTGACGTAAGTTACCGGATTGCTTCGGGAAGACTTTCCGATAGGGTTCTGGTCCACAAATTCGATGTCGTTCACCTGACGGATGTCTCCTTCCAATGAGATGAATTCGCCCGGACGTTCGCTCGATTCACTGTATTCCCGTTTCAGAGCCTTGTAGAAAATGTCGCGTACCAGCGTACTCTTTCCGGAACCGCTGACACCTGTTACTACCGTCATCACGTTAAGTGGGAAGCGCACGTCGATGCCTTTCAGGTTGTTCTCGCGTGCTCCTTTGATTTCGATGAAATTGTTCCACGGACGATGGCTGGCAGGCAGGTCGATGGTCTCTTCTCCTAACAGGTATTTCACGGTATAGCTGTCGCTTCCTTTATGTAAGTCTTTCATGTCGCCCTCATACACCACTTGTCCGCCCAGTCGTCCGGCTTTCGGGCCGATGTCGATGATATAATCTGCTGCACGGATGATTTCTTCGTCGTGTTCCACTACCACTACCGTGTTTCCCAATTGCTGTAACTGGCGCAGCACCTTGATAAGGCGGGTAGTGTCACGGCTGTGCAGACCGATGCTTGGTTCGTCAAGAATATGCAATGAGCCTACCAGACTGCTTCCTAACGAGGTGGCCAGATTGATTCGCTGACTTTCACCTCCTGAAAGCGAGTTGCTCAACCGGTTCAGCGTCAGGTAACCCAATCCCACATCCGACAGGAATGTCAGACGGTTCTTGATTTCACTCAGCAGGCGTTGTGCCACGAGGGTGTCGTGTGCATCCAGTGTGAGCGTACGGAAAAACTCCTGTAATTGGGTAATTGGCATTTCCACCAGTTCCGAGATATTCTTTCCCCCCACTCGCACGTAGCTGGCCTCCTTTTTCAGTCGGCTTCCGTGACAGGTAGGGCAAGTCGTTTTTCCCCGGTAGCGGGCTAGCATCACGCGATACTGTATCTTATATTGATTTTCCTCCAGCATTTTGAAGAAAGAGTCGATGCAGACCTTCTCTCTTGGGCCGTGCCAAAGGTAATCTTTCTGTTCCTGTGTCAGTTCATAATAGGGGGCAAAGATAGGGAAATCATGAGCCGGCGCTTCCCGAAGGAACTCGTTCAGCCATTCTCCCATTTTCTCACCTCTCCAGCAAAGTACGGCACCATCGTACACGCTCAGCGCCCGATTAGGCACCACCAGGTGTTCATCGATACCGATAATCTTTCCGAAACCTTCGCACGTAGGGCAGGCTCCCAGCGGAGAGTTGAATGAGAACATCTGGTCGTTCGGTTCTTCAAACTTGATACCGTCGGCTTCAAACTTGGTACTGAATACATGCAGGCGAGTGTCATCCGACAAATAGAAACGGAGCATACATGTGCCGTCACCTTCGTACATAGCCGTCTCGGCAGAATCCGTCAGTCGGCTGATAGCATCCTTGCTATCATCACAGCTCATGCGGTCCACTAACAGATACACCTTGTCGTTCTCATTGTAGGTATAATCCTCAATGCGTACCATTTCGCCGTCCACCTCTAGTCGGGTAAAGCCCTGCTTCATATCCATGTCCAGCTGTTCTGCCACACTTCTTCCGTCACGGGGAAGGATAGGCGTCAGTACGGTATAGCGTGTGCCTTTCGGGTAAGACAGCATGCAGTTTACGATGTCTTCCACACTGTCCTTCTTCACCAGTTGTCCGCTTACGGGGGAATACGTTTTTCCCACCCGTGCGAAAAGCAGGCGCAGGTATTCATAAATTTCCGTCGAGGTACCCACGGTAGAACGCGGGTTGCGGCTCGTCACTTTCTGTTCAATGGCGATGGCAGGTGGAATCCCTTTGATAAAGTCACATTCCGGTTTGCTCATACGTCCGAGAAACTGGCGGGCGTAAGAAGACAGACTTTCTACATAGCGTCTTTGCCCTTCGGCATACAGCGTATCGAATGCCAGCGACGACTTTCCCGAACCAGACAGTCCGGTAATGACTACCAGCTTGTTGCGTGGAATACGTACGTCGATATTTTTCAGGTTATTCACCCGGGCACCTTTTATGGTAATAAAATCATTTTCTGACATGTATCTTTTCTTGTTAGATGAACATGCGAAGTTACGAAAAATAGCTGGAATTATCAAAGCGAATACTTTCGGAGGGAAAGAAGTCTTTTACGTTTCTCAGCGCGGAACCATATGTTTTCCTTATGCGAAACGTACGGTTCCGCATCGGGAAACGTAGGGTTCACAGAATGGAAACGTAGAAAGTGTGCTGAGGTTTGTTGGATATTGCATCATAATTTCCGTAAAACCATTTGTTTGTTCAAGAAAAAAAGTTATTTTTGCTGTACCACTTTAATGGTACAGTGTAACGATTTTTAATTTAAAGGTTATGGTAGAATTGAGAGGTGTTTCATTTGGGTATCAGTCCGATAAAAATGTATTGGACAATTTGAATCTCCGTTTGAAGGAAGGGAGATTCTATGGTCTGTTGGGAATGAACGGCTCAGGCAAGACCACGCTTTTGAAACTGATTGCTGGTAAGCTTTTCGCTCACGACGGTGAGATTTATGTAGACGGTCGCAACTCCCGGAAAAGGGAGGTAGAAACTTTGAGGGAAGTATTCATGCTGCCAGCTGACTTTATTTTTCCGGATATGAGGCTGGAACACTTTCTTGCCATTTATTCCAAATTCTATCCTAAGTTTCGTGCAGAAGTGCTGGATGACTGTCTGACCAATTTTGAAATACAGTGGGATATTGAACATTTGGACAAATTGTCGTTGGGAGAGAAGCACAAAGTGGCATTCAGTATTGCCTTGTCGCTGGGAACGAAAGTTCTATTATTGGATGAGGCCGCCAATGGAATGGATATTCCGGCACGAAAGATGTTTCGTAAGCTGCTGATGAAGCATGTTCGTGAAGATCAGATAGTGGTTTTGTCTACACACATTGTGCAGGACATTGAAAATCAGTTGACCGATGTGATTGTGTTAAGAAAGGATGCTCCTGTGTATGCGGCTTCTTTGGAGGAAATCGCTAGTCGGTATTCGTTCGGAATCCAAAGTAATGAAGAAGGAGTGCTATATGCAGAAGCTTGTACCGAAGGTTACCATGTAATCACTCATAAGCAGGAAAACATGGATACGGAAGTATCTTTGGAACTGCTGTTTAATGCATTAATCAAGGGAGGAGGAAGGATATGAAAAGTTTTGCAATGAAAGAAATGTGGAAGTTTAGTCAGTTTCAGTTAAAGGAAATGTTTGGCTATGGAAAAAAGAAAGCCTTTATCCAGCTTTTGTTTTTACGCTCTTTTAGTATCTGTGTGTTTTGTGCCTTGGTGTCAGGAGAGAGTTTGAAAGAATGCTTGTCACTCATAGAGCAATTGCTGATACTCCTATCTTATTATTTTACGTTCTGGAGCCTGGTGGAAGATATGCGGAATGACAGAGGTCTGATAAATAAGTTCATGCTTCCGGTCACATTGGCAGAAAAATATGTAAGTTTGTTTTTCAGTACTTTTTTGATAGGTACGGTGATGTTGTTGGGATGTGCGATATTATCGAATATCTTTATGCAACTGGCTATTCCATTGCTTTTTACAGAGGAAACGAACGGACCGGTTCTTCTCTTTTTGGGAGGAGGCTATGGACTTAAGCAACTTATGCTGCAGGTGGTGATTGCTTTTTATGTAGCCCTGTGGACTTTGGTGGTTATGTTGAGGAAACAATACAGCAAAACCCGGTTCTGGCTGATAGTTGTTTTATGTGTTTTGTCTTATGTGTTGCCAGTATTGTGTATGTATGGATTAGGTGCTCCTAAAAGTATCATTAAATACACATGGTCGATTGTTTCTGTGGTTTGGAGCATAGTAGCTGTTATCATGACCTATAAAGGTTTTAGAAAGTTGGAGTTTAGATAGTAAGATGGTAGATTTCAAGCAAGACCGAGCCATTTATCTGCAAATGGCAGAACGAATCTGCGACGAGATACTGGCTGGAAAGTATCATTCAGATGATCGCATACCCAGTGTGCGGGAACAGGCCGTTATGTTCGAAGTCAACACCAATACCGTGGTGAAGACTTACGACCTGCTGTTGCAGTGGGGGATTATCTACACCCGGCGAGGGCTGGGGTATTTTGTGACTGTTGATGCCCTGGAGAAGATAAAACAGACCCGAAGCCTGAAGTTTATGACAGAAAATCTGCCGGAATTGTTCAGTCAGATGAAATTGCTGGATATTTCCATTGATACGGTGGTCAGGAAGTGGGAAGAGTTTAAGGATGGGGAGAAGCTATGAATGGGCTTCTTCCACCACCCATTTTTCAATGTTGCGTGTACGATGGCTGAAGTTTACTCCCAGTTTGTAGACTTTTCTCGTATCCGTGGCAAAAGGCAGTGCATATTGTTTGTCATTGATTTGTTTCAGGGCTTCTTCCGCACTTCCGTCCAGCTTGAACTCCATGACGTAAATATACTGCGCTGTTTTTACTATCAGATCAATGCGTCCTTCTGAGGTATGGTATTCTGCCTGGGTATAAAAGCCTAACAGTTTGAATATAATGAACAATACGTTCTGATAATGTAATTCCAGATCGCGTATTAATTCATAAGGAGTGTCTGTAAAGAAGCTTTGCAGGCGTTTCATAAATGCATCTATTTTGCCGTCCCGTACCTCTTTTACAAAACACATTAATTCAAAAGAGGGATTGCCGGAAGGCATATATGCATAGCAGGGAAGTAAGAAGCGTGTAAACCCTTCTGCCACTTCTTTGTTGGGGAATCCCAGTTTATATACTTTAAATTCTTTGTCATACCCTTTAATCGTAAGGTATCCGCTTTGGTAGAGGATGGGTACGGGATTAGTTTCCATTGTGTCAATACTGCCCAATGAATCGGCAGTTGCTATTTCTTCGGTAAGCCGCTGCAAATTATATTTACTATGCTTTATTAATTCTACGAGGAAAGTCGGCGTACCGGTCTCAAACCAATAGCTTCCAAATTCACGGCTTTTCATAGCATTGAGCAGACTGAAAGGATTATAGATGTCTTCCGAGCGGTATGCAAAATGATATCCGTCATACCATTCTTTCAATTGGTGACAAGTTTCAGCATAAGTTTGTGTGTTATTGTCGGCCAATAACTGGATGTCCTCTGCAAATACTTCTGATAACTCCTTTTCTGTGATTCCACACAAATTGTTATACATAGCCTGTAGAGAAATGTCTTCCAGGTTATTCAGGTCGCTGAATACGCTTACTTTACTGAATTTGGTTACGCCTGTCAGAAGAGCAAACCGAAGATATTTGTCGCAGGTTTTCAATACCCCGTAGAAAGCCTTCAGGGTGTTGCGATAGTTGCAAAGAAGAGTTTCGTTACCGATGGCCTGTAACATCGGTTTATCGTATTCGTCCACTAATACGACTACATTTTTGCTAGTGGTACGGCTGATTTTTTCTATCAGGTAGGCAAAACGTTCTTCTGGAGCCCGATCTTTTTTTTCGTCTCCATAGATTGCTTCCCAACTTTCCAGATGTTGGTTAAGTATAGCATAAAGAGAGGCTTCATTCTCGTATCGTCGTGCATTCAGGTCAAGATGCAGCACTGGATATGCTGTCCATTCTTTTTCCAGTTGTTCCATGGCAAGACCCTGAAACAGTTCTTTTTTACCGGAGAAATAGGCTTCAAGCGTGGAGATGAGCAGGCTTTTTCCGAATCGTCTGGGACGGCTCAGAAAATAATATTTACCACTGTTTGCCAGCTGGTAAATTAATTCAGTTTTGTCTACATAGCAGTAATGATTTTTACGTATCTCTTCAAAACTTTGTATGCCTACCGGATAAATCTTGCTCATGGTTCTATGATTGTGTGATTCAGATAATGCAAATATAAGTTTTTCTTTATAGATAGGCTTTGATTGGTGGGAAGAAATCGTGCGAAATATAGTATTCACTATAAACTCTAGTAGAATCTGTGATATTTAAAGAATGTATAAAGTAAATCTGTTGTGTTTAAATATAATAAAAAACAAGTCCGCTCATAGTGGTAAATCTGATATTCTGAGTTTTCTTAAAAATGCGAATCTATCAATCACACTTGTACATGGACATCAATACAAAAATATTCAGAGATAATTTCCTTCAATATTACCGTCCGCTCTGTCTGTTTGCACTTCATTATCTGAAAGATATAGATGATGCGGAAGATACGGTGCAGGACTGTTTTATGGAATTGTGGAAACGGAAAGAGAAAGGATTTGAAGTGAGTGGTCTTAAATCTTATCTGTACTCTATGGTGAGAAACCGCTGTATAGACATCTTGAAGAAGGATTCACTTATTGATGGCAATGTGCAGCCATCAGACCTTGAGGAAATCCTGTCGGACGAAGAGTGTGAAGAATGGTCTTATGAGGAGGCTCGTATCTGGACTGCTATAGAGGCCTTACCAGAAAAATGCAAGGAGGTGTTCTTGCTGGCTAAGAGGGATGGTATGAAATATGAAGAAATAGCCGTAAGGCTGCATATCTCTGTCAATACAGTAAAAAACCAGGTGAGCAAAGCACTTAAAACGTTGAAGGAAGGTGTGAGAAAGGTGTACCTGTTCTTTTTCGGATAATTTTTTGGTTTCGGCATAGTAGTTTTTATGGTTCATTCAGTCTTAGCTAAAAATACATTCAGTCATGAAAGATAAAGAAGAAAGAAAACTCCAGTTTGTCCTTCGGTATTACGAAGATGGGAAACTGGATACAAGAAAGGCCTTGAAGAAAATAACAGGGATAGCGCATCAAAATAAAGTAAGCGGATTTTGGGCTTGTTTTTCAGGAATCGCTGCGGCTATCCTTATCTGTGTGGTGAGCTATACCTTGTTAAGCCGGAAGGAGCATCATACCGTATTAATTACGGCAGATGCGATGGTGACAAGATATTTCCTGCCAGACAGCACGCTAGCTATACTTTCCAAAGGGGCGACTTTGGAATATGATGCCGATAAATATGGACAAGCTAACCGTGAAGTAAATATGTCGGGAAAAATCTATTTTAGTGTCCGAAGAAATGCGCTGTCTCCTTTTATTGCCACCACTGAATACGCTCAGGTGAAAGTACTTGGAACCGAGTTTGAAGTGGATGAATATAGAAAGGATACTGCTACTCGCGTGTATGTAAAGTCCGGTAAAGTTGTGTTTAAAGGAAGGTATGGAAAAAATGGAATTGTCTTTACAAAAGACATGTGTGGCATGCTGACACATGGCGATGAAATGCCTGTAGCGGTGCATGCTGTTTCTCCAAATCCTTCGGCTTGGGCTATAGGAAAATTCATTTACAGGAATACACCTATTGATGAGGTGCTGAAAGAGCTTTCTTTCTATTATGGCACACAACTGTATGCGTCGGAACATGAAAGGACAATTACCGGTGAATTCAAGACGGACGACTTAGGCGAAATCATCGCATTGATTGAAAAGACACTGGATATAAGAATAATACAGAAAGAGCGATGAAAAGAATCATATCCTTATTGTTTTTAGCTTTCTTGGTGGATGCTTCTTCCCTATATGCGCAGCATCGGGTTACCCTGGAAGACATGATGGGGCAGGTGAAACAGGTGTACCCTGTCAGCTTTGTGTATGATGCGTCTATCAGGCTTGATATTCCGTATACTGGCAAGAAACTTGGTATGGTCAGTCTGGAAAGTACCCTTGAAACCCTGTTTCATCATACGAATATCAAGTGGGAAATAGATGGCAGTCATGTCATCCTTAAAAAGCTGTTGACTTATACGTTAAGCGGATACGTCTATCAGGACAATGGAGAAACTGTGGTAAATGCAACCGTATGGGACATGACTTCGAATGTGGGTACGCTGACTAACGAGCACGGGTTTTATAGCCTTACGTTAAGTGAGGGAAGGCATAAAATCCGGTTTTCGCACATTGGCAGTGGAGAGCATCTGGAAAATGTTACGTTAGGCGGAAACAAATCAAAGAATATAACTCTGAAATCTGATTACCAGTTAAATGAAGTGGTGGTGACGGCTGATTTGAACTCGCCTCTTCATACCACTCAGACTGGAAAAGTCTCGCTTACAGCGAAGGACTTTGTAAATGGAAACAACTTTATGAGCTCGCCCGATGTGGTAAAGAAACTTCAAGGCTTGTCGGGAGTGGCCGGCGGGACGGAGCTTATCTCCGGGTTGTACGTACATGGTGGAAACAATGATGATAATTTGTTTCTTCTGGATGGTACTTCCTTGTATCAGGTGAATCATGCCGGAGGGTTGTTTTCAGCATTCAATACAGACATTATCAAGAATATAGATTTTTATAAAAGTGGTTTTCCTGCCCGTTATGGCGGACGGCTCTCTTCGGTGGTTGATGTGCGTACGAATGACGGCGACATGAAGGAATATCATGGCAGTTTTACGCTTGGACTTTTAGAGGGCAGGATACAGTTTGAAGGACCGATAGTGAAGGACCATACGTCGTTCAATGTCGCCATGCGCCGCACGTGGATGGACTTGCTTACCGCCCCGGCTATTGCCATTATGAATACCAGTCGCCGGAACAAGCAAAATGTGAGATATGCTTTTCATGACATCAATGCGAAAGTGACTCATGTATTCTCCGAAAAGAGTCGTGCGGATATCAGCCTTTATTCAGGGAATGACCTTTTTAAGTTCAGACATAAAGAATATCTGTTTGACCCAGAACCTACCAATATAGACAAGTTCAATCTGCAATGGGGTAATTTTACCGCATCTGCCAATTGGAAATACATTTTCTCGCACAACATGTTCGTCAATATTACAGGAGTTTATACTCATAATCGTTCTAGGTTCGATTATTTGAGTGAAGAACGCTTGGGATATATCGAAGGAACGAAGGGTGGAATTGTAAAAGAGCAGAACAATCATTCCACCATCAATGACTTCGGTTATCGGATGGAGTTTGATTATCGTCCAAACTCCTGGAATCACATCCGTTTTGGCTCCAATTATATACGCCATTTGTTTGTGCCCCAGAATTATTATTCGAAGTATGACAGTACATCGCAAGATGAGTTGATCGAGAAAGTGGATAGCCGGTACAAGAGCAATGAGTTTACGCTTTATGCAGAGGACGAGATGACGTTATGTAAAGGTGTGAAACTGAATGGAGGGCTGCATTACACGTTGTTTGGTATATCGGGTACGAAATATCATTCGATAGAACCACGTGCGGCAATCAATTTCAGGTTGTGTGATAAAGCCAGCCTGAAAGTCTCGTACACCGAAATGAGTCAGTTCATGCATCAGCTTTCGGCCACCTACTTGAATTTGCCGACTGACTATTGGGTGCCTTCCACAGCACGCATCACTCCCATGAAAGCACGTCAATACGCAGCGGGGGTATATACCCGATTGCCGTATAACATCCGGTGGAGTGTGGAAGGGTTTTATAAAACCATGGACAACCTGATAGAATATGATGGCAATAGTGGCATGCTTAATCCGATGGCAGACCGATGGGAGGAAGAGGTACGTACAGGGAAAGGAAAAGCTTACGGGATGGAAACTGACATCCGTTACAGTAACGGAAAGACTTCGGTCGATGCTTCCTATACACTTTCGTGGAGCAAGAGGTTTTTCCCTGACTTCCATTCTTCATGGTATCCGGATAAGTTTGACAACCGGCACCGGTTTTCTGTCAATATCGGGCATAAGTTTAATGAAAGAATTGACGTATACGTCTCATGGAATTATCATAGTGGGAATCGCATGACCATTCCGACACAGCAGGTAGATGCTCCCGTTATTCCGGGAGTAGAGAAGGCAAATGAAGGGATGATGATTTATGAGATGCCCAACAATGTTTCCCTTCCGGCCTATCATAGACTGGATTTGGGGATTAATTTCCGCAAAACCACGAAAAGAGGTTTCGAACGTATCTGGAATATCAGTTTGTATAATGCGTATTGCCGGATGAATCCGCTCTATGCTACTGTCCGGCAAAATCCGGACGGTACGTTTGTGGGAAAAGCTCATGGAGTGTTTCCTATCATACCCTCTTTCAGTTATACACTTAAATTTTAAATCCGTATGATATATCGACTTTTATTTATAGCCTTATTAATTTCTGTGCTACCATCTTGTACGCATGAGTTCAGTCTGAATGAGGTGGATGCCGAGCGCAAAATCGTTCTTTTCTGTATGCCTTCTACATTAGGCGATACGACACTGATACAGGTGGCACGAAGCAGGGTGATTCATAATCAGGGAACAAACACAGACAGCAAGCCTTTCCTTGTATTTAGGTTGAACGGAGAAGAGAAAGAGATTCACTACACGGAAGTTTCTACCGGTTTGCTTCCGGCTCAGTCGTATTATGTAGTGGGAAAACTAAAAGAAGACGACCTGATTAGTATGGAAGTGGCTTATCCTGATCTGCCAGTTGCCAAGTCGCAAACGGTGATACCGCAGGCGTTTCCACTGGATAAGTCGGAAGTTGTATTGACGGATGGGGAATACGGCAGGAAAATACAGTTCCGTATTGCTTTTACAGACTCTGCCGGAGCAGAGGATTATTATGGAATGAGAGTCATAAAAAAGACCAGCAAAGCGTTTTTACAACCTGAAAACTCAGATTCGGATACCATAAAATATACTTCTGTAGACCTTAATCTGGACAACGAACCTTTGTTTTCGGAAAAGACAGGATTTGATGACATTTTCGATATATCGAAAGAATATTACCGTAATCTGTATATCTGGGATGACAGTAAGATAAACGGGAAAAGTTATACGTTGAAGGTAGATACTTATTATGACGCCGGGTATGAGGATGAAGAACAGAAAGAAAACATTGAGTTTAAAATCTATTTGTACAAATTGTCGAAAGAAATGTACACTTACCTGAAGTCGCTCAATCGTATAAATAATAATGATTTGGGAGGATACGGGCTTGCTCCCATCCGTAGTCATTATACCAATGTGGAAAACGGCATCGGTCTTTTAGGAGGATGTAATGTGTATGAAAGTGAATGGATAAGCAATCCGAAAGAGTGAGAAGAATTTTATTTACAAACTAAAATATAGACTTATGAAGAAAGAATTTTTATTTACGCTGGTAATGGCGGTATCATTGTGCGTAGGTGTACAAGCACAGGAGTTCAGATATGGACTTTCAGGAGGGTATAACTATAATTCCACGAAAGAAAGTATTTCCAGATCTGGTTTTCATGCCGGACTGAAAGGGGAATATGCCTTTCGTGAGGCTGCAAAAGGGCTGTATGCAGATATGGGACTGATGATTTCCTCATACGGTTGGAAAAGTGTTCCTTATTATGTAATGAATGAGAGAACCTACGAATATGAAAGTACGCCTTATTATCTTCATATTCCCATCCACTTAGGCTATAAGTTGAAAGTCGGGAGAAATGTCAGTTTGTTTCTAGATGCCGGACCTTATTTTAATGTCGGTTTGTTTGGTCAAATGAAGCAAATTGCCAGTCTTCCGGGAGAACAGGATATTGTCACAGTGGCCTCACATAATATGTTTAAGGAGGGAGTGATGCCGCGCTTTGACTGGGGAGTAGGCTTTCGTGCCGGGTTAGAGATTGCCCGCCATGTACAGATTGCCATCGGATACGACTGGGGTATGACCAAAACTTATCAGCATAACCCCGATACCAAGTTCCGGACTTTTGTAGCTTCATTAACATATTATTTTTAGTCAGAATGAAAAATAAACTAACTTTGAGGTGATTGCTTTTTAATCTTTAAGTTATGAAATCGGTAGTGGCTTTTCTTATGCTTTTGGGACTATCCTGTATGCAGATTTTTGGACAAGAAAGTATCAAAAAAGATACGATAAAGCTTGGTACAGGGTTGAAAAAAGATGTGGGTGGGGAATTCTTGTTAATTGATTCATCCACGGATAGAGTGAAAATAAAAGACCATGAAGTAAATCAAGAAATACAGTCTGATTCACCCGTAGATTTTGATTTTAGGCAGGAAAGGTCTTTTTATATTCCAACCTATTATGTGAGTCCGTCTCCCATGTTTATGGGTGACTATAATGCATTCGGGCAGTTTTCTCCCTATTTTTATGGCAGGGGAATGCAGACTACCATTCCAGGCATCGGTCGGGTGAACCAGATGATGTTTATATACCAAAGGGAAATCAATGATTTCTTGGATATATATGCAGGAGTGAATGCGGCAAAATATACTTTTCCCTATAGTGTCGGTCAGTCGTTTGGTGTGTCAGGAGGCATGACGCTTCATCCGACAGATGATTTTCATCTTACCGTGTTTGGTGCTTATAGTCCGGATAATAGGTATAATCTCAACCGTACGTATTATGGAGCCACCATTGGTTACGATTTTACAAACCGTTTTGGAGTGGACGTTGGTGTACAAAGGTATTATGATGTGCGACAAGGATGGAAGACTGCACCGATGGTCGTTCCATCCTATAAATTTCGTAAGTTTAAACTAGGCATAGATGTGGGAGGCCTGTTTTATGAAGCAGTGAGAAGTGCAATTGAACGATAAGTGTCTTTTTATTCTTAATTAAACAATTATAGATTGCTGAAAGGATAATTTATGAGAAGGGTGGGGTGGAGTTTTGTGTATAATATCTACCTTTGAGGGCTATTCTTAAAAATAATATCTTATAATTGCAATACTTCGGTAAATTTTTACCGAAAGATTAAAAGTTAAACAATAGAACCGGCAAAAGCTGGTTCGAAAACACTAAAGAGGTCATTGAAATGTTGTCAAAACGAATGGTTAAGCATGAAGAAATGTGCTAAAAAAGGTGCTAACCTGCTGATAATAATGGAGGAAAGTATTGTATAATTCGTTGGTCTTTAGTAAATTAGAAGTCTCTGAACTCTTCTGATTATGACTAAAGAAACACTCCTTATGCAATACCAATCTGAGTGCCTGTCGGCTCTCAAATCAATTGCGAATATACACAAACCTTTTGAAAAGACCTTTATGGATGCAATGAAATTATTCATGGCCATTCCGGATCGTATAAACTTCCTCCAATTGGGCAGATATGGCTGTTTCTCAGAACAGACTTATCGTAACCTTTTTGAGCATGAAACTTTCGACTGGTTTGCGTTCAACGGCTCTATCATCAGCAAGCATCTCACAGGCAAAAGAAAAGCCATCGCCATGGATCCTTCCTGTATCCCCAAATCAGGCAAGAAGACACCTCGGATAGGTTACTTCTGGTCTGGTTGTGCAGGAGAATACAAGCGTGGATTGGAAATCATGGGCATCGGTGTCATAGACATCGACAACCATGAATGCATGACTTTAGGTTCCATTCAGACGCCGGATTGTAAAACCTTGGATAATATGGACAAGAACCTCGTTGACTGGTACAGCAGCTATCTTATCAGCAGAAAAGACAAGCTACAGAGCGTATCCAGAACGGTGGTTGCAGACGCATTCTTTTCCAAGGAAACTTTCATAACGCCTATGTGTGAGAACGATTTCCATGTCATCAGCCGCTTTCGGAATGACGTAATCCTGTACTATCCGACATTGGAACAGAAAACAGGAAAACGTGGCCATCCCAAGTGGTTTGACGGTAGGATTGACTTTGCCAATCTGGATTTGACCCGGTGCAAGGAATACGAGGTGAACAAAGGAAAACTATACGGATTGAGGGTATATGCAAAAGCTCTCAAAAGGTATGTTTCCTTAGCCATCTGGTATCCGATGGACGAGAGAACAGACAAGTGGCAACTTTATTTCTCTACAGACGATTCCATGGATGGACGCGAGGTGCTGGATTATTACAGAACCAGGTTCCAGTTGGAATTTTGCTTTAGAGATGGCAAGCAGCATGCAGGAATCACCAGCTGCCAGTCTACCGACTTCAGGAAATTGGATTTTCACTTCAATGCATCGCTTGCTGCTGTCAACTTGGCCAAAGCGGCATGTAAGAGGCTCGGAATAACCTATTCCATATCCTCCTGCAAGTCTTTCATACACAATGCTTATATGCTTGAACGATTTATTTGCGTGTTTGGGATTAGCCTAGACCCGCAAGTTATTGACAAACTTTTCAAAGAACTCATTTTATTTACTGCCAGAGCCGCTTAGGCGCGGCGATTTTTTAACGAACTATTGACTTTATAAAAAGGAAAATTATGAATAAGAGCATTATTGGCGAAAATGCTGGAATCTTATGGCGTTTCCTAAGTACAGACGCACATAAAAGATGGGAACTCACGGAAGTTAAAAAAGGTACTGGAATGGATGATATGGAACTGGCCAGCGCGATCGGATGGCTGGCACGTGAAGATAAAATTCAGTTTGAACTCCAGTACCCAAATGGGAAAGATAAAAAGGCATACGTATATCTTATGCTGAACGTGTATTTCTGAAAACAAGACCTCCGAGAGAATGAATTGTACCCCAAAAGTTAGACACTGAACTTTTGGGGCATTTCGGAGCATCTACGTCAAGAACTCCCCTCACAAATGCAACGTGCATGATTTGCCTCCCGTTGTATAATTGGCTTCTTTTCCTTTTCCTTCCCCTTCTATCTTCCTTCGGTATCACTTTCCCGTCTCTCTTCTCCGGCAATCCTTGTCGGTGAGATTTTCCCATGCAAAGGTACAGCGTCCGTCCGGTCGTCAAGTACCGCTGCGCTAACCGGGCCACGAATCAAACGGCAGCCTTCCGCAAATCAAAGATTTGGGTATTCCGTCAAATTCCCGGCTTATTTACTTGCCTTTGCCGTCCTTTTCCCGCTATTGGACCCGCATGTAAAATCAATCCCGAAAGGAAGCCGGAAAGAACCGTTCATTAAAAACGGATTCGGGACTAAATGGCTCGGGTGTATGGTAGATGCTTTGGGTAAAGACTGGAACGAAGTGAGTTGCCGGGGAGAATGGGCTAATCTTGAAATAAATGGTGACACCTTGCGGTTTACAACAGAAACGGCGTGGACACCTTGTAACGAAGTGCTTGACTTTGCATGTCAGTTTTTCCGTCACTCCACTACTATTATCAGGCGGAAGAACCGAGATGTGTCATTTATTGTTTCAAACAACTCATTACTAAAAAAGGGCTATATCTTCACAGACATGCCCTTTTTATGTTGTTAAACTTTAATTACTCCTCTCTTAAAATAGAAGAGACTATGAAATTTATTTTGAGAATTTTATATTGTCAAATGAGGTACCAAGACATCTTGAATATGGAAATAACCCTTTTCACATAGCTGTAGCAGGGATAATTTTTCAAGAAAAGAAGTTTTTGACACCCTCATTATTACTAGAGAATTTCGATACCTTCCTAAAAATCTCGGACTTCATTTTCTATTTCTTCAGGTACCCTATCGCAGCGTTCAAATTTTTGTATATCTGATGGGGTATCTTTTATAGTCCAAATCATGGAAGTGGCCAAAAGGTCGGTTACGATATAGGAATTAGCCCATTCACCATTGCCGAAATCATAGTCCCCACTAATGATATAGCCTAAATTCTTTTCTTTTTCAATCTCAAAACTACCCGTTTTGAGATTGGGATACATACTGTCAAACTTATCATACATTTTATAAGTCTTATCCTTACGGCTGAATGTAATGTAGCAGTAACTGCCTGCTTGCAGGGGGGCGCCGTTCCATTCCACTAATTTCCAAGTCCCATTCAGATTAGCAGCTGTAACGTCCAATGTGGACAGTACTTCTTCTTTATCATCGTCACAGCCTGCGAAACAGAAAAGCATCAAGAAAATCGTCATTATTCTGAATAAGGTTTTCATATCTTGTTTTTATTTTTTAGTTTTTAATAATTACTTCTATCGTTTTTTCCGAAGGTTTGCCTATCACACCATCTATAATGAGAGTAAGATGTTTCTCCTCAGTATGGAAGCTGGGCAACTTTGTCTTATCAAGTGTAATCACAAGATCACCTTCTTGTCCGGGAGCAAGTACCGCAGGTTCGGTATGGAATTTTAGGCATGAAGGTAGCAGTAACGCGCTCAGTTTGAGCGGATGGTCTCCACTATTGGCACATGCAATGCGTTCAATGGTGATCTTTCCTGCTTTGCTGAATGACACCTGCTTGCGGGTAAGTCGTAGATGTCCCATATTTTGAGGCAGGTGCTTCCATTCATCAGACGAACTTACATAGCCGCATAGTGACAATCGTGCCACAGGTGAAAAATCGGACAGATTGGTATATACCAATGCTTCTGCATCAACTGTACCCGGTCTGTTCTTGGGATGAAAAGTCAGGCTAATAATACTTTCCTCATTGGGTGCCAATGGCTTTTTGCTGAATCCGGCAACAGTACAACCGCACGTAGTGGTAACTTTGTTTAACGTAATGGTTTGCTGACTTACATTCTGAAAATGGAAGTATACGGTTTTAGGTTGACTTTTTTCATTTATGGTACCTACCGATAGACGGCACGTATCAAAATGAAGAAATTCCCCTGCTTGCTCCAACAAAACAGGATGTACCTTGGCTTCTATCTCTTCACGGGACATTAACCGCCATTCCTGCGCTTTTATTACAGGAATGGAACCGGTCAATCCGCCCACAAAGAGTGTCAGTATCATCAATTGTCGCTTCTTCATGTCTATTTAATCTCTCGATTATAACCAGCCACTGCCACCAGCATTTTTACGAACAGTAATCGTTATTGTCTGTGATTTACTGCCAGCTTGGATAGTCACAGTCGTACTACCGTCTGCAATGCCATTTATAGTTAGTATTGTCTTGTCTACACTTGTGGTTGCTATATTTTCATTGGCAACGGTACAACTGTAGTTCAGACTTTCTCCATCTATAAAATAACGGGCCAGATCAATGGATGTACTTTTTCCCGTTGCCAGATATACATTTGGTACAATCATGTCTGAACCGTGATTACCAATAGCCTTGAGCAATGCACCGGCGTCTACCAGTTTACCCATCTTTCCTTTGCGGTCGATGAGGTTCATCAGTGTGGGAGATGCTCCGAAGGTGGCGTGGTTGTAGTAATACAGTTTTTCCACTTTTCTGTCATATTCCTGATAGAACTCACTGTTGGCTGTTTGTATCATCAGCTCCTTGAATTCAGCTGCCTTGAAATGACGACGTTGTTTTACGGCATACGACAATCCCAGGGCAGCTACGCCTGATACGTGCGGGCAAGCCATGGATGTACCTTCCATATAGGTATAGGCAGGCTGGCCGTTTTTGATGCCGGTTGACAGAATCAATCCTTGTGTTTTCGTTTCCCAGTCGAAGTGGTCTTCTGCAGTACCCGGTGTGCCATAATAGTCACCGTCACCGCCGGGGGCACATAAGGTGATTTCAGTGCCATAGTTGGTATAGCTTGACGGAGTGTAATCCGCGGCAATGGCACTTACAGAGATACATTTGGAATATCCAGCCGGGAACGAAGAAGAAGGAGCATATTCGTTACCCGATGCGAAGATGGCCAGACCGCCGTCTATCACGCCGTTGGGCGAACCTGCGTTGTGGATGAAATAATCCAGTGCTTCTTTTTCCAATGGATATTGGTTTTCCCAGTCTTGTTCATTTTTCGGTCCGGGTACATATCCCAGTGCTTCGTTAGCATCGGGTGAGTTATAACCCCAGCTACATTGCAGGATAACCGCACCGTTGTCGGCAGCATATTTGATGGCTTTGGCTTCTGCTGCCAGGGTAGCTCCATACTGGCCGTCGAACAATTGGCAAGTCATGATCTTCACACCGCTGTTCTCGGTACCGTCGCCGCCGGCGATACCGCTTACACCTGTTCCGTTACCGTTTACTGCAGCGATGGTACCTGCTACGTGTGTGCCGTGACCGGTATCTTCTGCCGATGTCCAGCTGATAACGCCCGTGTTCTTTACGAAGTTATAACCATAGCGGTCGCCCTTGTAGCCGTTGCCGTCTTTGTCTTCCGTAGAACCGATTTCTTCCGATTCATTGGTCCACATGTTGGCTTTCAGGTCGGGGTGGCTCCACATTACGCCTTCATCGAGCACTGCTACAATGATAGAAGGGTCGCCCTTGCAGGATTTCCAAGCTTCTACGCAGTTCACATCGGAACCGGCAATGGCTTCGGCACGTTCTGTTACGAAGGCGTAGTTACCTTTGTTTTGGTAGTGCCATTGGTGTTTCAGACCCGGATCGTTGAATGTCAGTCCTTCATCAGTACGTGTCACGTATTGCAAGTCGTTAGCCGAAAGATACAGCGGTTTCTTTTTCGGGTCGTAGGCGCGCTGAATGGTGGGGTTGCTCTGAATCTTGGAGATTTCACCCAACTTTCTCAGCTGACGGGCAGCTTCCTTCAAGTCGGTGTTTTTATCAAAGCGTACGATGTACCACAGGTGCATACCGGCTTCACGGGTGCGAGCTTCTGTTTTCGGGTCTACCGGGAACACTCTTTCAAAGTGATAAGCACCCAGAATGCTGAGAACCTCGTCGGTAGAAGGAATACCCGAACGGGTAGATACCCCGCCAGCGCGTGTCAGCGTCTGGTCCAGGATATCACTCATTTCAGGGACGAACTTGATGAGCAGTTCGCCGTCTGCTGCTCCCATCGGGATTTCTATTTCAGGAACCTGTGAGGTGGCATTATCAGCCACCCAATCGTTGTCCTGGCAAGAAACCGCCGTCAGGGCGCATGCAAGTGCATAAATATATACTTTCTTCATAGGTTATTTCTTTTGTTATTCTGGTTTTATAATTTCATCGTCACCTGCTACTTCGTATTTTCCTTTGTAAAGCGGGTAAGCTTTGAAGTAGTATTCAAAGTTGGTCGGTGCGTTGCTGAATTGTACCGGTGCTCCCTTTGAGTCGCGACCCATTTCCTGTTGGTTAAAGATCAGTACTTCGGGGAACCAATCCAGCAGATGCGGATGATACAGTAACCATTTAGGCAGTTCACCGGTAAAGTAGTTCAGGTTCAGCGTCAGTCTCTTGGCATTCGGCAGAATCTTCGGGATATTCTTGTCTTTCAGGAAAGACAGGGTATCCTTGGGCAACTCGTTGCCTTCCCATACCGGAATTTCAGCTCTGCCTTCATAGGTAGGCAATGAACCTTCCAGGTAGTTGTACGACAATACCAGTTCTTCCAATGTATCCCACAAGAACAGTTGGTCGATTTCTCTCGGATCCTCGTTCATATTGATGTGGAAGCCCAGTTCTGTATCTTTGTTGTACTGAGTGTCCTTCAGGCTGCCCACTGTCCAGCGGCGGTTACCGTTCAGCATCAACTTTCTCAGTGCAGGGAAGTTCTCTTTGGTCAATACAGCCGGTACACCGGTAAAGTTGTTGGCACTCAAATCCAGTGATACCAATGTTTGGCCCAGCTTCTTGAAATCTTCCGGCAACGATACCAGACCGTAGCCGCCAATCTGCAAGTTCTTCAAGTATTTCAGTTCGCAGATATGGTTTTCCAGTGCAATGTTCAGCAACATGGTATTGGCATTACCGTATACTTGGAAAGTTTCCAGGTACTTCAGGTATTTTACTTCCTGCGGAAGTGATTCCTTGATAGTAACGGTACCGAAGTTTACGGAGCGTACGCGGCCTACTGCCTCAGGAGCGGGCAAATCCTTATCCGTCCGTTTCCACAAAGTTACATTTTCCCAATACATCATGTTTTCGCTGAAATTGAAAGCGATGTCCGACTGCAGACGTTCGTGGATAGTCTGGATAGCCAAAGAGTCACCGGCACGGTCGTCTGTAATTACGGGCGAAGCAGCCTGTGTTACTAGAATCGGAGTGATAGTTATCTCTTCGTCAGCTTCCAATCCCTCCTTCAAGGGTTCGAAGTTGATTTTAGCCTGACGCTCTATCCATTCCGGATTCATCTTCCATTCGAAGCGTACTTTGTATGTTTTCGGGCGGGCACTTTCCAGATTGAATACCGGTTCGTTTTTCTTTTCCACCCAAAGCCAGTCTTTCAGCTTGTTGTCTTCTTCCGGTTGGTCGGCTTTCGGCTGCTTTTCAGTAAGCCATTCATAGACAATCTTGAAAGGTACGTTGGCTGTGATAACAGCTTCGAAGTGACGTTTGTTATACAAGTCAGAAGCCTTCAGGTCAACTTTTGTTTCTTTTACATAAATCATTTTGCCATAACCCAGCTGTGTTACGGTAATCACCTGCGGAGTCTGACCTTTCGGCATGAAGCGAATTTCTGCTTCACGCACCTCGTTCTTCAGTGCCTCGTCGATGCTGATGACGCACTCTGTGTTGCCAAAACCGTTGGCTGGCGAGATGCTCAGCCACGGTTCGGATGATTTAGCCACCCATTCTCCTTCCGAGTTAACGGTGACTGTTTCTTTGCCTCCTTCTGCATTGGCAGCCACTTCAGTTGTACTCAGGCTGAAGCCGCTGATGGCAGCATTGTCGTCGTCGTCATCGCAAGCGGTGAATACGCCCAGACAGAAGACCAATCCTAATGCTATTTTAAGTAAATGTTTCATTTTCCTGGTTTATTCTAATTAATCCAACAACATATCGCAACCCTGAATGTTTTGCGTCTTGTCATAAATCAGCTGGTACTGGCCGGCTTGGATATATGGGCATACCATGCTCAAGTCGATAGAGATATTCGGATTGTCCTTGATCTCGAAGATACGGATAAACGGTGAAATCTTATCTTCAATCTTGCGCAAGTCGTTAGAACCGATGAAGAATGCCATCAAGCTGGGGCAAGTGTACAGTCCCGTAGGCCATTGGCTCAAGCAGCGGTTACCGTCGTCATCGCGTTGATGGCGGATACCGAATACGGTCAGGCTCTTACAGTTCAGCGGAGCTACCGGGAATTCTGCAAACTGATTGTAGCTAAACTCAATACCGTAGATGTACGGCATATTTTCCGGAACGAAATCCTCGAAAGGAATTTCTTTCAGCTTATTGAACTGGAAGTCCAAACTGGTCAGCAGGTGAGAGTTCTTACCTACCAGGTCACCTTCTTTGATGGTGGTCATTCCGTTAGCCTGCAGAATCAGGATACCCAGTGGCGAACCCTTCTTGATGAGAACTGCCGGGAATTTTTCCAGGTGGTTGTACGATAAATCCAGGTTATTGGTATTCACACCGCGGTGGTTGTCTCCGTTTTGCATACCGGTAATTTGGTTGTGTGCAAAACTGATAGAACCGATTACGTACTTAGACGCAGCGTTGAAGATGTCGGGCATTTCTGTCAGCTTGTTATACGTACAAGTAAATGCTTCCATGTCGTAGTATCCGCAGAAATAACCGTCTACAGCTTCGATTTCAGTAATTTGGTTGTAGTCCAGATATACCTTTGTCAGGTTGATTTCCTTACCGAACGCATTGGCCTTGGTGATGTAGTTATTGGTCAGGTCAATCAAGCCCAGTTTCACCATCTTCTTCAGTTTCTCGTATTCAGGCATGGCTTTCAGCTTGTTGTAGCCCAGGTACAGTACCTGAATCTTTTCACCACTCTTTCCTTCGATAAACTCTTCCCAGTTTTCCAGCAGCTTTTCGCCAGTAATGTTCTGGTTGCAAGCCACGTTCAGCATCTGCAGTTCAGGCAGTTCGGTCAACATGTTCATCGGCAGTGAAGTCAGATCCTTACAGTTATAGATTTCCATATCTGTCAGCATCTTGAAGTTGTTCCAGCTCCAGTCGCTTTCTTCTTCTTCAAACTGCTTGCGGTAAGCAGATTCCGGTCCGTCTACCAGATTTTCGCAGAAGTTATCTACCTTGATAGGAGAGTTGGCAATGAAGAAGTTTTCCAGTTGTGTACAACGCATCAATGCTTTAGAGATACCGGTAATCTCGTTGGTTAGGTTACCGAACTGTACGTCCTTCTTATCAATGCGGTTGCTCTTCTTGATAGGCTTGAAGTTCGGGTTAGCGTTGATACCGTCAATCAGAATCTGTGAAAGGTTCTCGCGGATATCTTTATAGAGGAACTTCTGTTCGTAGTCCATACGGATTCTCTTCCGTTGTTCCGGTGTCATGAATGCACCTACGCCTTCGAACAAGTGTCCGCCGATGAGTTCATCGTGAGCACCCAGGTTCAAGATGCGCAGTTCAGTCAGCTGTCCGATAGCATCGGGCACCACACCTCTGGCACCGAAGCCCGAGATGACGAGTGAAGCCACACGGCCGTTTTCCAGCAACTGTACGCCCGGCTGGTCACCCCACATGTCAATTTCCTTGTCGAAATTCCAGTTACATCCCATCGGAGCAGCCTCGCCGTGGTATTTCCAGTTCGGACCATCCAATGCTTCCCAAATAGCTTTCAGTGCTATGTAGTCTTTGAGGTATTCAGCAGTGGCACTCAACTGGATGGGCACTTTAGCTTCTGTTACTTGGTTATCTTTCACGAAGAAAGTTTCCGAAGCAGGCACCTTTGCAATTTCCAGCAGTCTGCTTGTTTCGCATTTCTTATCAGAATAGGTTTCGTAAGCGCTGATCTGGTAGCTGCCAGCCTTCAGCCAAGCTGTGGTATCGCAGATGGCATAGCCGTCTTTCAGATTTTCTACATACTTCACAGATACCTTCTTGATGGTATCCAGTTCTTGTGTGAAGAGGTTTTTTACGATGATGTTCACCCCTTTGATGTTAGAGAACGGATAATCTTCGTAGCCGCTACCTGCACGAGAAGCAGCTTCTGCTTTCGGCAATCCGTGCTTAATCAGCTTGAAGTTTACCATACCGCGAGCCACAGCGTCTGCAAAGAGGTCTTGTACCTTCAGACCGCCGGCTACTACATCAAATTTATAGTCGCCTGGAGTTCCTGCATAAATCTGTTCATCCAGCTTATCGTACAGATAAAAACCAATCAGTTTATAATTACCTGCCAGCAGTTCCAGTTTGTCACTGCGCAGACCAAATTCAGCGTTTTCAGCATTGTAGCTGTTGAGCATCAAGGTTTGTTCAATGGTGTTTCCATCATACAACATCACCACCTTGATTTTCTTGGCATCACTCAGCTTGTCCAGCATGTCGGTGCCTCTTGTCTCAGCTCCCTTGGCAGCCGATGCGCTCTTGTAGATTTTGAACTGCACGTAGCCGAAGGCTGTCTGCTGCAATTCATCGTCGTCATCGTCGCAACCGGTGAATACCGTTGTCATCAGCAGCAAACCGATGACAAAGGGGATGAAGTGGAATAATTTATTTATTTTCATTCGATTTTAATTCAATTGCGTAATTATGTTTATTTCTTAATTACAAGTACAATCTTGTTTTGTTGATTTTGTATGAATCTAATATGAATGTCTTCTTCCAATGGTAGAGAATCGCCAATCCATATATTTAGTTTACCATCTTCTGTTATCTCGCAGAGATCAGTAACATCCTTATTTCCCATCCATGCCATGTGTTCCCAGGCACCAGATAAATTGGGCTTGATGAAGAAAGATGTAACGTCTTTAGACTCAACGGAATAGATTTTATCAGTACCATAGTCGCTGACGATGCCTTCTTCTGTGACCTTAGTCACTTCGATTTTCTTGTTTTGATTGTCCGTTACTTCCAGCATCTCTGCGTCTTGTGAACTGCTCATATCTTTTTGTACGAAGTTCATCAGCAGATTATTTTCTGTATATTCATATTTCAGCTGTTGCGTGGAAGTTTCCAGGTTCATTTCGAACAACCCGTTGTCACCGAATGGATCTTCTGCTATTTTATCATAGAGTGCTTTCGGGAATACGAACACGTATCCGGTGCGTTCTTCTTCGCTTTCATCTACCGTAACACGCACTTTACCATTTTCGTACTTAGTAACATGCATCCAGTTTACATTATCTTCCGGATATACGCTGAGGCGGTACATCGTCATGCCATACTCTTGGTATTCTTCTACGAAAATCGGTTCGAACTCATCATCCTTTGCAGTGATAGTAAACTCCACGAATTTGCGATATTCACTGATGGTTTCTTCTGTTCCAGAGATACCTGAGTTTGTCTGATAGTAGGTCTTACCATCTTTAGCTACTGTCCAGTTCCATTGTTTCGGTCCTTCGTAGCTCATAGCTTCGGGGTTCATACCCTTGTAGTCTACAGCATACGTAAATACGCTCTTACCTTCTTCATCCTGGAAGTTGAGGTTGCCTTTCTGAGCATATTTGCTGAAGTCGGGGCGGTTTTCGATTACCTTGATACCGAACAATACAGCCTGATTAGTAGTACCAACGATAGAGCCGCCTTCGATAGACAGCCATTCCGGACGGTTGGTAGCTGCAAAGCGGAAGTTAGCTTCAGCTTTGTATTGGATGAAGTTGTCGTAGCCGGCTTCGATACCTTCTTCAGCAGAAACTTCTACCCAAGCATCGCCTTCGCCTTTCTTATAGAGTTTGAACGTACGTCCGGCAGCGTTGCGAGTCACCTCGGCCAATACAGCTTCCTGTCCGTTCATGCGGATGATGATAGAAGCTACAGTAGCCTGATCGTATTCCTGACCTTCTTCAGAGATACCGATAGTTACGGTCTGCTTGCCTGCTTTACCTGAGATAGCGTATTCTTTTACACCTTCTGCAGCCTTGGCAGCCGGAGTTTCTTCAGTAATGAAGTAGCACCAAGTGCTGGAAGAAGTCAAGGTCCAGTCGGCCACTGCATCAAATGTCAAGCTCTTTGTTTCGTTTACAGCACCGCCAATTGTTTGCTTTTCAGGGAAAGTAACGTTTACCACGTCGTTATCGTCATCATCGCATGCTGTTACGGCGAAAGCCATCAACAGACTGATGAAGAACCATCCCAACGTAAATTTGTTCTTTTTCATCTTATTCTAATTTTTTTTGTTTCTTGTAAATTATTTCTTTTCAAAGTCTGTTTTTACAGATTCAGATACCAGCATGCTGCCTTCCAGATAAAGTCTCTTGGCTTCGTCTGCGCTTACCCATTCAATGGCGCTGGCAAAGGTACCTACTACGTTGTTTCCTGCCATGCCCGGTACATACAGCGTGAAGTACTGGAAGATGAATTTTTCGCAGGCACTGTAGTAAGATAAGCCGCTCTTAGGCTGATACAGGTGGATGTAACCATCGCCGTAGTTGGTACCGAAAGCTTCGGCCGTAGAGGCAAAAACCTGTTCGTCCATCTCAATCAGCGGATTCAGAATATCGTTTGTCGTGAAGCGGATTTTCACGTCGTAGCCGTCGTAGAAGAAATCCTTCATGATGATGGTATTTTCTTCTTCCGTATCGATCACTGTCTTAACCAGTCGGCTGTCTACGTTGGCCATGAATTCCTGCATGTAGGTAGAAGTCAGTACGGCATAACCGTTGAACAGGTTGATGTCGAACGGACAGCACTTTTGCAGCACTACTTTTGCCTCGTAGTTGTTATCATACATATTCCATTGGTTCTCTTTCTCTGTGAGCAGGCGCAGAGTCAGTCCCAGTGAGTCGGTTACTGCGATGGCATCGTAGTTACCGCGGATGCGCACGTTGGCAGAGCGTTCACCAGCCTTGATAGTGATGGTGTTTGATTCAATGGTATAGTGCTTGCCCTCGATGGCATTGCTTTTCTTCTCTATTACCTCCACAGCTATGGTGCGGTCATAGTCACAGGCTTGGGTGGCAGCTACGGGGATGTCGAAGACCTCCTCGTTATTTTGCACCGCCAGCACTGTCAGCGTATCCGAGAACAGGACATAATTGGGACCGTCGTAGGTCTGGCGATCTGCGTCCCCGCAGCTGCTTGTGGCAAACAGCAGCACGGCCAGCATGGCCATCAGTCCGTAGTTTATCTTTCTCATTGTTATACTTATGCTTTATTATTAATGAAGTTATTCTTATTTGTTGCTTTCATTGGGCTGAATCTCGCTGCCCGGTGAATCCAATTCATGTTTCGGGATGGGCCATACGAAGCGCACGTCGTCTGCTTCGATTTTCAGCGAGCTACCGTTAGCCAATGACTGTTGCTGAGGTTTGCGTTCGAAGCCTTTGTGCCAGCGTTTCAAGTCTTGCAGACGGAAACCTTCCATATAGAGTTCGCGTACACGTTCTTCTTCGATAATATCCAGCCAGTTTTGTTTGGTCACCGAGATGGCACCGTTGCCGCCTTGGAAGCGAGCCTTGCGCAGGTCGCTAAGGTCTTTGCTGGCACCGCCCATGTTGTCTTGGTTGGCACGAGCTTCGGCACGAATCAAGTACTGCTCCGACAGACGGAATACTTTCGGCATACATACATGGAGCATGTTCTGAGCCATGAATTGTTCGTTACCGAAGTATTTAGCTACCAGCGGCCACTCCAATCCGTGCGGATAACCTGTACGCTGACTTACGAAGTTGGCCTGGAAGCGCAGGTCTTGTTCGGTATACAAGTTCAGTACCCAAGAAGCCGGTACATAGTCGGGCTTGAAGCTCTGGAAGTCGTAGTTGAAGAAAATCTGACCCAATGCACCTCCGGAACTGCTTACCGTCATACCTACTTTCCAGATGATTTCAGTACTTTCGTCGTTCGACCACATGTACTGGTAGGCATTCTGGTTACTGGTAATCATCTGGTTTACGTTCGACAGGCGGTAGTGATTGCTTTCAATCACCTTCGTTGCATACTTCTCGGCATCTTTCCAATTCTGCATGTACAGAGCTACGCGAGCGCGCAGTGCATATACGGTGAATTCGCAGAAATACGGAGTGCTGTAGAGCTGGCCGTTGAAATCTTCTTCCAGTTTCAGGTAGTAGGCAGCTCTGTCCAGATCGTCCAATACAAACTGGTAAGAAGCTTCCAGCGAAGAGCGGCGGGTAGGTTCATCACCGTCGTAGTGAGATTTCAGTACCACACCCAGTTCATCGGCAGCCGTAGCGGGGTCGTAAGCCTTGCAGAACAGCTTGATGAGTTCTGAATAAGCCAATGCACGGGCAAAGTAGGCTTCGCCGCAATACTGGTCCAGACGGTCCAGGTCTTCATCGTTGGTGGTGTTCTGGCGTACGCGGTCCACGTTGTCCAACATGAAGTTACAGCGAGTAATTACATTGTACAGTCCGGCATATACCGATTCGTATTCAGGTTCGGTAGAAAGAATGTTCCAGCGCCAGGTGTTACCAAATTGGTTGGAGTAGCCGTTTACCGCATAAGCCAAGTCTGCCTGAATATCGGGCAGCAGGGTGAGGTAACCGCTGTACAACGCTCCGTTCAGCCAGGAAGAATAGATACCGATAACGGCCTGGTCTACTTCATCCACGGTGGTGATGGCCTGGTCAGACGGCACCATGTCATCCGGATACTTGTCCAGACAAGAGGTGGTGCTGAATGCCACAGCGGCCATGAGCAGATAGGTTTTTATATTTTTCATTTTCATTGATATCGTTAGTATTTAGTTTTAGAAAGAGAGTTCTACACCGAACGAGTATTGGCGAGACATCGGATATTGTGCCTGATACATGTTGGTGAACGCTTCCGGATCGAGTCCGCTAAACTTCGTGAAGGTCAGCAGGTTCTGTCCTTGTGCATAGATGCGTGCGTTGGTGAAGAAATTCGTCTTTTTCAGCCAGCTTTGCGGCAGCATGTAGCTGATCATCAAATTCTTCAGACGCAGGAAGGAAGCATCTTCCAGGAAGCGAGAGTCCATCTGCGGAGTGACGCCCCAGCGGGGAATGTCAGTCACATCGCCCGGTTTCTTCCAGCGGTCGTAGAGCAGACGTTTGGACTGGTTGTAGCCGGTATAGAGTCCGTTGCTTTCTTCAAAGAAGCGGTCGTTGTTGAACATCCAGCGGTCGGCCACCCAGCTGAACTGTGCGTTCACTGAGATGCCTTTCCAGGTCAGGGTTGTTCCGAAACCTCCTTGCCAGGGAGCCAGGTAGTTCTTGCCCACCATCACTTTGTCACTTTCACGGAATTCGTTCGTGATGTTACCATCTTTATCATACCACAGCGGATCACCGTTGGCAGGATTTACACCGGCATAGCGGTTGATGTAGAATTCTCCGTAAGGATGACCCACTACCCATTTAGTAGAAGTATTGGGCAATTCATATTCCTGTACGCCGTTATAGAGTTCCTTGATTTCGTTCTTGTTGTATGATACGTTGGCATTGACGTTCCATACGAAGTCTCTCAAACGCAGCACGTCAGCATTTACAGCCAGTTCCACACCCTGGTTAGTCATCACACCAATATTGTCCCAACGGTAGCCGTTGTTGCCTTCTGAGTAAGATTGGGGAACCTCCATCAAGATGTCGCTGGTGCGTTTGTGGTAAAGTTCCAGATCCACATTCACACGGTCGAAGAAGCCCAGGTGGAATCCCAGATTGGTGGTCCAGGTGGTTTCCCAGCTCAGTTTTTCGTTACCTTTCTGCATCGGAGCAATGCCGGCTGTATCCATATAGGTCATACCGCCACCCACCAGTGCCAAGTGGTCATAGTTCGGGATTTCAGAGTTACCCGACGTACCTGTACTGAACGACACCTGTGCATTGTGCAGCCACTTCACATCTTTCAGGAAGAGCTCTCTCTTAGCGTTCCACATCACACCTACTGACCAGAACTGACCCCAACGGTGGTCCTTACCAAAACGGGAAGAAGCATCGGCGCGAAGGCTCAGATCGGCATAGTAGCGGTCGTCATAGTTGTATTCGGCGCGGCCGAAGACAGATACATAAGAATATGCAGAACTGCTGTCCTGCCAGCTTGAAGCCCGTGTACCGGAAGTGATGTTGGTCAGGTAGTCGTTGTTCTGGTTGCGGGTGGTCAGGGTGAATCCTTCTGCCCGGTAGTCGATACCTTCTTGACCCAGCATCACGTTGAAGTGGTGGTCGCGGTTAATGTCGAACTTATAGTTCAGCGTATTGGTTACGGTCAGGTTCAGAATGTCGTTTGACTGACGTCCGGCAGCACCGAGACCGTTGTTCAGCTGGTAGCTGGGGAACGATTGCATGAATCCGGTGGAGTGTGTAAAGTCGGCACCAAAGGTAATCTTGTATGTGAGGTTCTCTATCGGAGTTACTTCGGCAAAGAGTACGCTCATCACCTTGTATTTCTTATTGGTTACGGGGTTGTTGTCCATCCATTCGATGGGGTTTACCGTGGTACCTGTCCATCCGCCGTTGGCATTGGTAGCCAAAGAGCCGTCCGGGTTATAAGGATTCCAGTAGGGCAACATAAAGCGGCAAGCCGAAATGGGCGAAGACAAACTGTATGAACCCGCATCAGCCTGTTCCACCTCTTCATAGGTTACCATCGAGTTGGTACCCACCTTCAGCCAGTTGCTGGCTTTTACCTCAGCGTTGGCACGTACAGAATAACGAGCAAAGGTAGAACCCTGTGCAATACCGTCTTGGTCGTAGAAACTTCCCGATACAAAGTAATTCAATTTTTCGGTAGCGCGGCTGATAGAGAGGTCGTAGTTCTGCAACATGGCCTTGTCGTTGAACACCATGTCTCTCCAGTTTACATCCGTCTGGCTCAGTATATCGTAGTTCTGTCCGGCGTCCAGTCCTACTTCTTTTTCAAACTGAATGCGTTCAGCAGTGTTCATCAGGTTCCATTCACCCTTGGCCAGCTGAGAAATACCCCATTGTGTGCGCAGAGTGATGTGAGCCTTGTCCATAGCTCTACCACGCTTGGTTGTAATTACCACTACACCGTTGGCCGCGCGGGCACCGTAGATAGACGTAGAAGAAGCATCCTTCAATACGGAAATGCTTTCGATGTCGCTCGGGCTAATGGTGTTGAAATCGCTGCTCGAGATGGGCACACCGTCGAGAATAAACAACGGAGAAGTACCGGAGTTGATAGAGTTGGTACCACGAATCTGGAAAGCTGCCGCCTTGCTGGGCTCACCCGAATTGGACATCACCATCAAGCCGGGTGTCTGACCCTGCAGTGCCTGGTCGAAACCTGCAGCCGGAACGCTTTCCAGTTTCTCAGACTTCACTGTAGAAACAGAACCGGTTACCGTTCCTTTTTTACGAACTCCGTAGGCCACTACCACTACTTCATCCACCAGCTGTGCATCGCTTTTCAGCGTGATGTCCAGCTTTTGTGTCTGTGGAGTCACTACGTGCTGCTGTTGTTGCATACCGATGTATGAGAACACCAGTGTAGCTTGAGCAGCGCCTTTGATCTCAATGGAGTAGTTACCATCAATATCGGTAGTAACTCCATTATTAGTACCCTCTTGCATAATGGCTACACCAATCAGCGGTTCATTGGTTTCTGCTTCAATGACCGTACCCTTCACTGTAAAATTTTGGGCAATAAGCGATTGGACCGCTATTACGGCAAGAGAGACGAACAAAAGAAATCCTCTTTTCATCTCTGTTTTTTAAGTTAAAATAATATAAATGAATTGTTTTTAAATGTATATAATTCCAATACTTCGGTAAAAATTTACCGAAGTATTGTATATTGCATACGGAGAAATGGATGGACACACTTGCTACATCTTGTCTCTTCGTTTAACGTTTCTCCAAACATTACATCAAAAAATAATATATTATTAGAATATTCAATAAAACGGCTCATGATTGCATTTTTATTCATATTAAAAAAGATGTGCAAAATTATAGTATTATCCTTAATTCCGCAACACTTTTTCAAAAAAACAATTTAAAGTATTGAGTAATAATATTTTACCCAATGCTTTAAATTGTCAGAAGATTCACTTAACTTAGTGTTGCTAATAAAAGTTCATAAATCTTCATCAGACATGGCTAAAGTACAAATAAAATCTGAAAAAATCACCCCTTTTGGCGGAATATTTTCAATCATGGAGCAGTTTGATGTCCTTTTATCCAATGTGATTGATTCTACATTAGGAAAGCGCTGTCAGTCCTTCGGCTACAGTTACAGTGAAATACTCCGCTCCCTCATGTGCGTGTTCTTCTGCGGTGGTTCTTGCATTGAAGATGTCTCCACACATCTTCTTATGAGGCATCTTTCCTGTCATCCCAAACTCAAGACATGCAGTTCTGATACGATTCTACGTGCCATAAAAGAGCTGACTTTGACGACATGAACAACGGATTCGGGTGGAAGCGGCTGCCGAAGTCATTCATGTCTGAAAATACGGTCTATCTTCTGATGACTGTACTTATAAGAAACTTTTACAGGACGATTATCAAAAGAATAAATGTAAAGGATTTTGGTCTCTCCCATACAAGTCGTATCAAGACTTTCATCTTCAAATATATTTCTGTTCCGGCCAAATGGATTAAGACATCAAGAGCATACAGACTAAATATCTATACCGATAATCCTGCTTATGCAAGAGTCTTTAAAGTGGGGAGTGATTAACTCTGCTGTTTTACTGGATTTACAGCGTATTGCCTCATGTCGCTTAATGGGGTAAAGGGAAGGTGTACTTAAAAGATGTGCAACAAACTCTCATGCTACAAAGGAATCATATAAAAAGAGGAAATTTACCAGATATTCATTTGTAACACGAGAGTCAAGTTTGCTTGCGGAAATTAGGAATATGGATAATCAGTAAAGAAGGTTGAATGAACACTCTCCAACGATATATGGTGTTGAACTCCCTTTTGCTGGTGGTGATACCTGTGATGAGCCAGCAAAAGGAAGACAAGGAAATTAAGCTGAATGAAGAAACGGTAAAACTCATTCAGTTTGATTTCCTTCCAGGGGATATGGAGAATTATAACAAGCCTTTGGAAGCTCCGTTGGAAAAGAAATGGATGGAATTTCAGAATCCTTTTGATAAAGGAATCCCCCGAAGTCTGACAGACAGTCTTATGGTGAAGAAACCGAAGGGATATATCCGTATGTGTCCTTATTCCATCTGGACAAAACGGGGAGAAGATCCGGTGTATGATGTGACTGTGGAAGGTCGTCCGCCTGAACTTATCATGAACGAGGGACCGGACGTCAGTAAAAAACTACAGACAGATTACGGGCATTCTCTCAAGCCCTCAACGGGCAGAACGTATGATATGCTGAATAACTCTACTCCCATTGAAGTAGGAAAAATTTTTAAGAAGTATATAAGGCCTGTTTTCAAGAAGGACAAAAAGTGACTATGTATTATTTTATTTGTAATTAGTTGAATATTAGTCACTTTTTGTTTGCATGATCAAGATTGTTCTGTAAAATCTAAATTGTTGATAAAAAGATGTTGGAGAATTCTCTGCCTCTTAATTTATTGTCTTTCTGTTATGAAATACCTATAACACAATGCTGACCTTCTTTTGCTTTTTTATAATTTTATATCTTGTGACTTTATCTAGTTTTTTATAGAGGTTAGTTTCAAAAATGAATCTGATTAACCTTTTGTGGAAGAGTGTCGGTTATTTTTTGTATGCTTCCATGTTTCATTGTTGATTCTATTTACAAAAGATACTGGAAGACGTTTGAGGTTTTATTGAAAGGATTTCCTGAGTTTAATAGCGATGGAAGATTGGACACTTTTAAATGAATGTAAACTGAATATTTAGGAAAGAAGTGTCATCTTTTTTATTAAGAAGAGATGACACTCCTTTCCTATTATAAAGAGTTAAATGAGATACTTATTCTGCGATACAGATACTTACACGATTTTCCTCTATAGTGGCAAATGGCTGTACCGTATCACCTTTGTAATCTATTGTAATACGTTGATTGTCGATACCTTTTTCTTTCAACATAGTGGCGACAGCTTCTGCACGATTTTTGGAGAGACGTTCATTAATATCTGCATTACCTGTTTGCTTGTCTGCATAACCACAGATAGTAACTTTGCAGTCTGCATGATTCTTCATGAATTCTGCAAGTTTTTCAATCTTCTGTTCCTCTTCTGTACGTATTTTAGACGAGTTGATGGTAAAGAATATATTTTCTGTCATGCTGACCTTTTCTTGCTTTACAGGAATAGGTTCTTGCACCGATTTTGGCTCTTCTTTGACTGAAGGAGCTGGCTGTGGAGTTGGTTCATAGTATACTGGTTCTGTCTTGCGTGAGGTTTTTCCAAATTTAATTGTAAATCCTGCAAGTGCATTAAACTGCCAGTCTACATTGCCTGCCTTTTTGGAATTGAACTTATCCGACAGTACATTTGCATTTACCTCTATGTTAAAGAACAGATTGGAAGTTAGACGTAGGTTAGTACCTAATCCAAACTTACCAACTGGGCTGATTTTGCTGTCTTTCCATAAATAACGTAATTCATACCCTTTATTAGCTAATGCAACGGCTTCATCGTTATTAAATGCTCCATTCAGACCTACACCAGCGAACAAGTATGTATTGAAAAAACGGTTAGGGTTGTAGCGACAGAACAAATTGCTCAAATCCAATGTCGCATCTATATTTCCTTGTAAGTAATTGTACTTGTAAAGCTGATTATAGGCGGCCCATCCTCCTTTAGCCTGCCAACCATTTACTCCGAAACGCAGTCCCCAGAGTGGTGTAAACTGATAGCCTCCATAGATGGCAGCTGCCGGAGAGATTAAGTCTCCAAATTTGGCTTCACCACGAGTGTGTGCGGCACCAGCCTGTATTTGCATAAACCAGTGGGGAACAAACTCGGTTTTTCCCTCTTCTTTAATTTGACGAGAGGATTGATACTCTTGTGAGGAAACTGTAATTGGCATAAAACCAATACATAATATTGTTAAAATGGTATTCCAGCGCATAATATTAATGATTTAAGAATTAATTTGTTAACAATAATGAGAGCAAATAGATACTATAGTTTATATTATCTCTATAATATATAATGGTTACTCTGACAAACAAAGTCTCCACCCTCCAAGATAATTCATAGGCTTAAAGCTAATACTGCTAGATATAGATTGAGAGCCTTTAATGGTAAAAGTACATTTTACTTCATTTTCTATAGCGGTTTTAAACTTTATGTCTTTAATTTCGTGGCTTTGCACTGGAAAAAGTTTTAGGGTTTCTATTACCTTTTCCATTTCTTCGTTTGATAGTGGAATGGGTTCATTCCATATATCTGTAGAATCAGGCTTATATAACATCGCTGCAGCTTCGGCGTATTCTCCGTTTTGTACGTATGTCATATAGTCATTAACCAGTTTTTGTACAGCTAAGGTATCCTCTTTTACTAGCCCATCGGTAAAACTTTTTAGTTCTGTTGGTATGGTAGCAGTTTCTGTTTGTTTTCCTTTCCTTTCTGTACATGAAAGCAAGCAGAGCAAGCAGATTGCTACAATAGCGACAATATTGTATCTTTTCATCGTTTTATATTTACAAGTAAAAAATAAGGGGCTTTTTAGGCCCCTTATCTTATTGTTTTTTAAGAATTCCAGGCTTTTGCTTAGTTAGCTTGTGTCTTAGAAATCTTACATACTACATATACGCGGATTGTACCCCAGTCGTATGTTACATCAAACGGAACTTGAATCTGGAAATCACCTACAGTTACTCCGTTATTTTCATAAAGCAAAGTACCGAAATAATGTTTGATACCATTCTTACCTTGTTGGATTTCCTGATAAGTAGGTTCTGTGAAGTGGAATTTAATCTTATCAGTTACACTAGATAATAATTTATCAAATTTACCACTTGTTCCATTCAAATCTGTTTTGATATCCTTTTCAAGACATTCTATTTTGTTTACACCGTAGTATTCATAATAGTTGTGTCCTTTGGTTTCAGTTCCATCAAAGTTATGATCACGCCAGTCTACAAATTTCAAGGTCAAGTCTCGTTTTGCACCTCCAGTTTCAGCATCTGTGAACGTATTGTCGTTCGGGTCGATGATGCTAATCGGACGCAAGAACTTAACGAAGAACTTGTTATTATCCAATGTAAACGGAACCCAGTCACAATTAGTCGGTTTAATTTCCAATTGTGCAGTAAATGTTTCCTTAACGTCCAAATCTTTATGGTCTGCGTAGTTCAAGATATCTTTAGCTACATCATTATCTACATACTCTAATACTGACTGCTGAATTGTTTTTCCTGCAGCAGGTGTTTCTTGGTTGATTAATCTTACAACCTCATATTTATTCAGGTCTCCTTTGATATTAGCATAAAGAACTGTACCATTCTTGCCGACTGTAATTTCATACTGAGTACCTGAATTACCTGTAACCGGTGTTAAATCAGTACCTTGAGGATCTACAAATTTAAATTCTTTAGTCAATTTGTCGTTTTGGAATGCTGTATAAACGCTATTGACATCAGATACTGTTACATCATTGCCTACAAATGTATTCAAGATGTCAGATTTAAATTCATCGTCAGCACCTATCTGACCTACAGTCTCAACATTTGCATGAATATCGCTATAGCCACTACCTGCAGTAGGCTTGTTAGTTGCATACCAATATTCTTTAATCTTGTCAGAATCAGCTAATTTTCCAGCAGGAGTTACATTGCGTTCAGATGGTGTCCAAGTCAATGTAACATATACATACTGATAAATATGTTTCGTTGCATCGATTTCTTTTGCATAACGTACAACTACAGAAGCTGCTTCATTGTTCTTGAACAATTGATATGCTTCGTTGTTCTTCAATGTCCAAGTGATGATTTCAGTTTGTTCTGCACCTGTATCTGAAATAGTTTGTTTAACGATACCTTTCTTAGTTGCAGGCTGAGATGTTGCAGTTACTCCGTCATACTGGGTAGCATCATCATTGCCGCCTTCCAACTTGAAGTTTGTATGGAAGTCTTCTTTAGAGATACCCAATTCCTGAAGTTTAGCCAAGATATCTTCTTCAAAGTCATGCCATGCAATTTCCAGTTTATGTTCGTTTTCTGG